>JAJRTM010000168.1 GCA_024278285.1 Planctomycetota bacterium | reverse complement strand
TGAAAAATCGGCAGGATTTGCTCTTCAAAATCGATGGCCTTCTGAGACGCAAGCTTCGTTTCTTCACCAACAGCATTAGCACTGCAAACCAGCAATACCAGCAGGGGTATGTTCAGCAAGCGAATATTCATAATCGAGGCTCTGGCAGGAAAAAGGAAGGTAGGAAAACTGACCCCTCTATTTTAACTGAATAATAAGAGAAAACAATCAGATTCTTTGGGGTTAAATAGAGACGGCTAGCACATGTTTATACATTGACCCTGTTTGATGCGTCAATGGCGAGGCTCGAATAAATATGATTGAAGCACGTTTTTACCAAAGCGGAATTCTGGTTTAGTTCAGAAGTTATCGGAATAACTCGGGAGCAATGATACTCTGCACGGTTACAGATAATTCGTTTAACGGCAAGCCGAAGGCGACTGTATTACTAACGGTAAAAGTTTGCGAACGGCTCGCAAACTATCGAAAATTATCAATTTGGTTACGGCTATCAGAATGAACCAGCCGTGCTGGGTAAACAGGTATGCTTTGCTTAAATTAAAAACGCCAAATTTAATATCGACCGGTTCTTAACCAATGTACTAATCCTTACCAAGTGCCGCATCTGCGACGAATTCGACAATCGAGAATAATCATCTATGTGAATCTTCAACGAGACTACTGCTCCAATCGGCTTTTGCGTTCCACCCATTTGTCGTCAAGATCCAAAAGAAACTTTTTCAAGAAGTTGAGCATATGTTTTTTGATTGGTAGTTCGTTTCTAATCAATCTCATTCCTCGTAGATTGTAGGGATACTCTTGAAGGAAAACACGTTGGTCTGAATTTTTTGTACGGCCTTTTACTTGCGAATAAAGTTTCTTTGTTGTTCCTTTATCTTGCTTATCTTTTGACCCCACGCAGAACAGGAAAGCAATATTCTTGTAAGGGTCGCGTAGGCTGCGTATCGCCAGGGTGCTGGCTATTCCTTTAATCGAATTATCTGGCGAAATGAGAATGATGGCTCGAATATCCTGACCGCGTGGGGTACGCATGGAGGGGACAGGGGCATCGTCGTAAGGAACTTTATTCCAATCAACTGCTGCGAAATTGAGGGCGATCGGAGCAGACATTTCGGGAGCCACAATTCCCGTTTTGCGCATGTTCAGATTTTGTGCTTCATGTTCCTGGAAGATGAATTTTTTAACCGCTTCCAAATCGAAAGCAACCATCCGTTTGTAATCTTCCGGCTTCAGATCTCCCACATCTTTAGAGGCACCCGTTGCGGTTTTTATTTTACTTTCACCATGTTTGCGTAAGTCAACAGCGATAACAGCAAAACCTGCTCCCCAGAGTGTATCTGCAAATCCACCAGGCTTTGTCGTTGTCCAGAAACGAGAATCCCCTAGCCGTGAATGGAGCAAGATGACTACCGGAGTATCCCGTTTCCCTTCATGCCTGTAATAGGTGATTTTGATTGGCCACCCATCATTGGTGATCAGTGTTTTCTGATCGACATGCTTTCGCTTGTCTTTCTTTGAATCTTTTTTCTGCGCAAATAACGGCGAAGTTAATATTCCCAGAATGAGAATAACAACAGCGAAGGGGGCGATTGATCGTGACGTTCGGGATAGCATGTTGAAACCCAATCATAAAGCGGTTAATCAAGTGGTAATGAAATTCAATTGATTGACTTGCGTTTGATGTGAATAGTAGTACGGAATAAAGCGAAACAGAGACCTGTTTTTCCGCTTATCTCATAAGACAGTCTACGAAGCATCGCAGGCGAGGTCAAATAGAGATTGACCAAACGGCTTGTTGTAAGTAAATCTGAACCGCGGCATCGCGATTATCGATAAACTTTGCGCACTCACAGGATTCCTCTGCAAACTTCCTAACCCGGCGCAGCCGGAACCAAATAAGACAGTAGGGTGCGTCGTGACGCACGTTTTTTACTACCCCAACATCATTTGGTGCGTTGCAACGCACCCTACGAAAGTCATTTCAATTTGACACAAAAACTTGATACGAATAGATTCAAGAGTCTTCGTTGAGCGAAATAATCAACAACAAACGCAAACGGTTTTCGGGAATTTGCTTGGCTGGTTTCTTTTTCTTGCCTGCAATTCTCCGGCTGTTGCTTTTATTTTTGCTGCCCGGCGTGAGGTGAACCGGAATTTGGTAAGAAAAAGAATCTGCTGATTGGGCAATAGAGAAGCCGCTAGCTCTGCGTTCTGCTTTTTTGTTTTTATGCTCCCCTGCATGTGTGACAGAAGACAGCTTTTTGCTTTTGCCTATAACAACAACCTCTTTGTGGTAACCTTCACGATTACCAGACTGTGTAAATAAACTCTCGGCAAGTGACAGCTTATTGAGTTCATTCAAGTTGGTGAGAACTCTCCAGCGGGGGGCAGCATCAGCACGACTCATTATAGATTTCATTTGCGGAGAATCCAAAACTGTAGCAGGTTGATCTTTACTCTTTTCGCCTGCTGAAACCAGGGGAGAAGAAGTCGTTTCCCGATTGATCTCAAACTTTTTTAATCCCGCTTCATTCCCGGCAACTGGTTCTACGCCGTAGGAGGATTCAGTCAGATTGGGAACAGTCCCTACGTAAACCTGACGTATGTTTTTCAATCCATCAAGCTGAACCAAACTGTTCAACACCTGCTCCTGCGATGCTTCCACATACAACGCAATTATTCCATCTTGCTTCTCCTTCTGATTTTCTGCGGAAGATCCCCCTGCAGAAGTTGGTTCATCTTCTACTACTGAATTTTTAATACCATCGCTATCGCTGTCTGCCATTTGAACCTGTGAAGCCTGAACAATTTGATTATTGCTCAGTAAGACTTGAATGTTTCCGAATGCTTCTTCGACATCGACAACACTGAGTTCAACGACAGAAACATCTTGCGTGAGGGTATTGCTTGTGACATAACGGACTAATTCACCCGGTTCCAGAATCCCCTGTAGCTTGGGAGAAGACGCCAGGGTATTGAGGTAAGCGATCGATTTTTTCGACAAAACAGCAGGCAACGGCGGGATTTCTTCCGTGCGACCTGCCATCGCAGCGGGAGCAAGCTTGGCGGCACGCAGTTCTTTCAGGGCAGGGGCTGCACGAACGGCACTGCTCATTTTCATGCCTCTGGTTTTTGAAGCAACAATTCTTTCAGAAGTAGCCACAGCGACCCCATTACCATTTCCGTCACCATTGCCAGAGATGACGACATCACCATTGCCGTCCATCACAACTAAGTCATTTTCTTTATGCTCTGTAGCAAAATTAAGAGACGAGCCGAATTTATTATTTTTTGCTGATCCTGAAACAAGGCGATCCGTTTCAATCTCGGAACTTTGGGGAGAAGCTTCCATCATCACCAAAGCTGAGGTATCACTTGGCGATGTCAATTGTTTCGACATGTAGAAGAACGTACCAACCGTACTGATCAGCATCAGCAAACTGACAGTCGCGACCATCTGAACAATTCGTGAACCGCGAAGAGGACGCTTGGCTTTTTCAGTCGGTCGGGAAAGCAATGTTTCCCGTTCGATTTGATTGCGAACCGCTTCACGTAAACCGGGAGGTGTTGTTTCACTCGGCAATCCGCGCAGCAATGTTCCCATCTCGCGA
>JAJRTM010000167.1 GCA_024278285.1 Planctomycetota bacterium | reverse complement strand
CGATCATGGGGCATCTATTTCAGATACCGGATGTCTGATTGCCTACTCGGGCGACAAAACGGGGCGGTCTCCCAAGGATAAGCGTGTTGTTAAACATCCCGATTCTGAAAACGATATCTGGTGGGGACCAGTTAACTTTCCGCTTGATCATTTAACGTTTTCGATCAACCGAGAACGGGCGGTCGATTATCTCAATATTTGCCCACGACTGTATTGTATCGATGCGTTTGCTGGCTGGGATCCTGCCAATCGGCTGAAAATTCGCGTTATTTGTGCCCGGCCTTATCACGCTTTATTCATGACGAACATGCTCATTCGCCCAACGAAAGAGCAGCTCGAGAATTTCGGCGATCCAGATTACACTATCATCAACGCAGGCCAATTTCCTGCGAATCGGCATACAACGGGAATGACATCAAAAACATCTGTTGATTTAAGTATTGAAGATGGAGAGGTTGTTATTCTGGGAACAGAGTACGCCGGCGAAATGAAAAAAGGCGTCTTCACCATCATGAATTACTGGGGGCCGAAAAAAGGGATCCTTTCGATGCACTGTTCAGCCACGACTGACCGGGAAACAGGGGACTCATCTGTGCTGTTCGGTCTTTCAGGGACTGGCAAAACAACACTCTCGGCTGATCAGAAACGGTATCTTATTGGAGACGACGAGCATTGCTGGACTGATGAAGGCATCTTCAATATCGAAGGTGGTTGTTATGCCAAAGCGATCTATCTTTCTAAAGAGCGAGAGCCGGAAATTTTTGATGCCCTCCGTTTTGGTGCAGTTCTCGAAAATGTTGTTTATGACCAGAAGAGTCATCATGTCGATTTCGACAACACGACGATTACTCAAAACACACGCGGTGCTTATCCGATTGAAAATATGAGCAACGCAAAAATACCTTGTGTTGCAGGGCATCCGACGAATGTGATCTTTCTTACCTGTGACGCATTTGGTGTTTTGCCACCCGTCAGTAAGCTTTCTCCAGAGCATGCGATGTACCACTTCATCAGCGGCTACACGGCAAAAGTCGCTGGCACCGAAGTGGGAGTCACTGAACCGGAAGCGACATTTTCACCTTGTTTTGGCGGTCCATTTTTGGCCTGGCATCCAGGGCGATATGCAGAACTACTGGCTGAATAAATTCAGAAACATCATGTCCATGTCTGGCTTGTGAATACCGGCTGGAGTGGTGGACCTTACGGAGTGGGGGCGAGAATTCCGCTGCCACAAACCCGGGCCATTGTTGATGCGATTCATTCTGGAGAGCTTACGAATGCCCCCTGCGAAAAAGATCCCATTTTTGGATTTGATGTAATTACCGAGTGTCCACGAGTGCCTGACGATATACTTATTCCCAAAAATACTTGGGCGGATGCGGATGATTTCCAAAAAACGGCTGCGAATTTGGCAAAACGATTCCAGGATAATTTCCATAAATATGCAGATGGAGTCAGCAAAGAAGTTTGCGCAGCCGGTCCGGTTGTGCCAGAATAACAGGGAAGAGATTCCCAGTACGGCTGGTTTATTGTGACCGCCGTGACCAAAACGGTCTTTTTCTAAATTTTGCGAGCCGTTCGTAAATTTTTTCCGTTACTATTATGAGAATCTCTATGAATTCAAAAGGAGCACAGACATTCCTGTCTGTTTCGTTTGGGTATGGCTTATTTATAGGCAGACAAGAATGTCTCCCCTTGCTTCAATAGGAGTTTTTGAATTAATAGAGGTTTCGTAACGATTCAGCTTTGGCGTAGGGTCCGCTATTGCGGTCCGCAATAGCGGGCCCTACCAGCAAACTAAATTCCTATAGAAACTGAACGTCGCTTAATAGTTACGAGGTTCCTTACAATATTCCTGTAACAGATTCAAGGAGGGCAAAGAGAATGCGACACCCCATTCAGATATTTCGTGTAGTGGCATTGATGTTTACAATTGCCGTGGCAGGCAGTTTATTATCAGGATGTAGTGAAACCCCGACAGCCGGTCCGGGGGCATCAGCGACAGGAGAAAATGCGGAAGGCGAGAATATCGATCCTGGACCCGCTCCAGAAGGACAAAGCGAACCAGAACCAGATGCCGCAAACAAAAAGATTACACTCCCCATTCCGGACCAAAGCAGCAAGACTCCCGTCCCTGCCATTTCGCCCACAAATGTGATTACCTGATTGCCCAACAGGTCGTGTATTGTAAGGGAACCTCTATTCATTCAAGTATCCACCATTGAGCGGAGGGTAGACATTCTTGTCTGCCTCGTTTTGAGTGAATGGAAGTTGCCCCATCAAATACGGTTTCCAGCTCAATCGTTTAACGACAAGGCGACTGCGTAGGCAGGCTGAACGATGAAGGCTTTCCGTTAAACGAATTGTCTGTCATTGTACAGAATCTATTGGACACTATTTTGTGAAATGCAAACTGAAGATGCGACAGTAATTGCTTATTCGATGCCAAGCGTTTTTTGATCACTCAAGTTGGCTGCACAGAGAATCCGTTAGAGTTAGGATGCTGTTTACTTGTGGGTGATATCAATAATCCGCAGAATTCCTGCTGGGACCGTCAGTGTTGTTGAGTTTTGTGTCAGGGGGAGTGATTCGCCGCTGAGTATGTCGCGGCAGTCTATTCCTTGAAGGTGCTGAAGTACGATTTTTGCTTGTCGATCTGCTGGCGAAACGTAGCCGGGATCGATCAGGGTCACGCGAACGTGGGTCGGATCAAGTCGCACGACCGTCCAGGAAACCTCTCCAACAACGCGCACCGCAAGCCGCTCTGCTGATGCGCGGAGTGCTTTCATTGCCTGGGGTTTGTACTCTTCTGCAGAAATTTTGTTTCCCTGTTTGTCATAGAAAAATTCGCCGTCGGTGATCAACATCGATTTAAAAAATGGTGACTTTTCTAATGGCGTATCTGCCGGAACACTTGCGACCAGGCCGTAAGGATTCATCGGCAAAAAGTTGAGCATTCGGCTGCGGCTTCCCATCGCATAGTTGCTGAAGTCAGACGAAGCCGTCGGTGCTCCGCCCCAATAGCAAGCCATTCGGTCGAAAACCATTGCAGGTTTGCCCGGTTGATACTTGTTGATGAAGTGGCCGTTCTTGCCCTGTTCCATGAAAGCGGGGGAGGGAGATTTCATTCCCAGGCAGACATCTGCAACCGACAAAAGTTCTTCTCGCTGAGGGATCGCGATGACACCTTTTTCCAGCATCCGATACAGTGGCGTCAACTCTTTCTGGTCCCCCTGATAGATATTCACAAGCAGGATGTCGGCGCCTAAAGAAGACCGCAACGCCATCGACCTCATCAGATGACTCAGTTTCTGCTGAGAGGACCATTCCCAAAGCCGGGAAAAGCTTGCGTTATCGGTGACCGCTCTCGCGGAAACGTGATCAAAATAGCCACACATCCACAGGCCTGTTCGCCCGGAGAGACTGATGGCCTGGGTCCGGCCGTTTGTCTCTTCCATGCTGGGGACAAAAACATCGCTGTATTCTCTACTAAGCAGTGTCTCTTTCCAAAAATCAAGGTAGCAGCTTGCATTCCAGAAGATATTCTTGTTGCGAAAGATCACTTTTGCTGTGCCATGCTTCTGGCACAGCTTTGCAATTGGTATCACTTGCGTTCGCACGGCATACTCCATCGCTTCGTCTGTCTGCTCCAGTTCTGCAAAAATGAAGGCTCTAGCCATTGTCGGTGCCGCTTTGAGGATTCCTTCGATAGTGCTCAACTGAACGTAGAAAGGGTCATTGCCATGCCCGGCCCACATCGCAAACGGCTCTTTGCGTTTTTCCCGCTCGGCAGCGATTTCAATAATTCTTTGGGCGGTGTAATTGTATTTGCGTCTGGATTCGCGTTTCTTGTTCCAAGGCGATTGGAGAGTTTCGCGATCAAAGTCTTCCGTGAAAAGATTGAATTGTATGAACGTTGCATTTTTATAGTCGTGTTCGTCCAGGTACAATTCTCGAATATCGTCGGCAGACCTGCCGGTGATGAGAGATGTTTTTTGGGGAGGACGCTGATACGCCGGTCGCTTGAAGTTCTCGACCTGCTTAGCCAGCATCGCCATGTTTTTTTCGACTTGCGCAAGTCTCCCCACAGGTTTCAGGTTCTCAAAGGCAGACTCTGAATTGGGGTGGTCAAGACGCAACGCATAGATGCCATCGCCTCCTGAAATACTGCTCCCCAGAAAGATCGTTTTGCTTTCCGGATCGAACTCGGCACACGCCAGCGAATAAGGACCATCAACAATCTTCTTGATGGAACCTTCCAGATCATAAACAACAATCTGATTGCCGAAGAGCCCGAAAATCCGCTCGTCGTTCGGGTTGGGCATCTTCACATGCGTCAGAAGATTCATGCGGTAAGGTCGCTTGCGAATCCCTTTGGAAGACGAGGTGAAAATCTTCTTGCCCTGATGATTGAAAGCGTAAAAAGCTCCCATCTTCAAATAACTATCTGAGAGCAACATCTCGTCTCGACCATCGTGATCGACATCGACAGCCAGCACGCTGTAAACCGGCACTCGGTTACCGGCCCAGGAAACGTAATATTTGGTTCCTTTGGTCGGATTATCAGTCTGTAAAACGACCGGCTTTTTCCAGACCAGTTTTAAGTTGGCAGGATCGATCAGCCGAAGCGAGAACAGATTCTTATCGGTCTTTGCGGTAATGACTGCAGCCCCTGTTTTCCCGCCTTCAAGAAATTTTCCCGCACGAATATGTCGCACAATATTGGGATATTCGACAGACTTCAAAACCTTACCTTTGGCCGACAACGCATAAAGCTTCTTCTCGATGCCTCCGGTAAGAATCACGGTCCCTTGTTTTGT
>JAJRTM010000166.1 GCA_024278285.1 Planctomycetota bacterium | reverse complement strand
TTTTTGAGAGCCACGGATGAACACCGATTTTCACGGATGATAGAGATCAGTCAAATTTTACCTGCCCAGGATATCTTTTCAAAAACAAGAGAGATAAATAAAATTTAGCTTGCGCCGTTCAGCATTCCATCCGTGCTACTAACGTTAAAAGTTTACGACGCTTACGCAAATTATTTCAAGGCGAGGACATAACATCAATGAGTCATACGAGTTAAATATCGATGCCTTGGTTACCTGTTTTTGTTTTTTCACCACGAAGACTCGAACTGGGTAGCTCAGACAATCCCGTTCAGGATTGTCTGAGCTACCCGGTCTGACTAAAAAATTAATTCGCGAAAATTCACGTTGATTCGCGGTTCGACATCTTCCAATCAAACAAACCGATTTACGCAGTCGCCTTCGGCTTGCCGTTAAACAATTTTCCTCTTCTTTCGTGTTTTTCGTTTCTTTCGTGGTTCAAATCTTTGTTTGGTTGCGGCTATGCCGCGCTGGGCTCATCCGTGGCTAATACTTTTGGGTTCCGGTTTATTCGGGTTAGGCAATCAGTCTACAAATTGGGCAAAAAACGGGTCTAATAATCGTTCGGACCGGTCTGATTGCACAACTCTTTAAGTTGAGTGGTAGAAATTGCCTGATCTACGTAAACAGGACGTGCAATCCGGGTCGAAGACTGTCATAATCGGCGTAAACGGTATCGTTTCGTTATTTTAGGTCTGAAAAGGCGCCCCTCTCAAAGTATCAGGTCAAAAAACTGGTTGTACTCGTTGGAAAGCATGTCTCATGGGCAAATGGAGCACATTTTTAATCTCGCTGATTCCTGCAGGTCTGGCTGCTTACTTATGCTACCTGCTGGCAACAATAGGCCTCTCTGTGACCGATGACAAAATGGGAATGATGTTCTGGGGGCCATTGGGGGCTGGTTTTCTGGGTTGCGTGATGGCTGTGTTAACCCCAGTCGGAATTGCGATTTTTGTCCGAACAAGCCCGAAGCCTTCTACGGATAAGCAGGATGATGAACCAGATATTTCCGATGACGACTACGAAGAAGATGAATTAGACAGCAACGAATTCAGCGATGACGAACTGGTCGATTCAGACTTTGCATCAGATGATGATTTAGATGCTTCAGATTTTGAGTCTGATGAATTCGAAGAAGATTCCGATGCAGAATTCCAAACCGCTGAATTTGATTCCTCCGACTACGACGATGATGAAGCGAGTGGCGAATTCAGCACAGAGTTCGATGTTTTCGAAGACGATGACGACGAACTGAGCTAAGCATCGCTCAAATAATTATTGTCGTATCTTTGATACCGTAGGAACTGTGCTTGCACCCATCAAATACGGTCTCCATAGCGTGGAACAATTGCTGAAACAGACCCGCTCCAACTCTTTTCTGTCGTTGAACGCAACACGGCATGCGAAGATGGGTGCAAGCACGCCATCCTGCAACAAAAGACTGATACGACAGTTATTGCTTGGTCAATACTAAGAAATGCAGGCTGCCACAAGAGGGTGCACATTGGAGTTTGCGCGGAGAGTTTTTTGGGGGATAATGGGTGTTGTGAGATTGGACGGACTCTTTTTCCCTAACTTCTGAAGGAGGCCAAGGATGGCAACCAAAACAGAAAAGAACGAAATTCTTCAGTCAGTCGCCCCTCAACTGGATGCGGTGGCAAAAAATCTGCTGCAACAGGTGTACGGCGAAGAAGGGTTGCCGTGGGGGACGCCGTTTTCTGAATTGGAAGATGTTTCCATCTCCACTAACGCTTAATTTCTTTATGCCTCGCTCATATTTCTTGCCGGATTCAATTTTGGTTGCGACTCTCAGAATCAACCAGCCATGCTGGGAACTGGCTCATCATCTGGCTCGCAGTTTGATGCAGCAAGCCACCCAAAGACAAGCCACCGAGCAAGTTCCCGAGGGGTACGAAGTTTGCCCTGGATGCTCGAAGCCGGTGGAGAAAGCGACTCCGCGTGATCGCCCAGCGAATCGGTCAATGGGAAACAAGCGAAACCTGGCAACACCTCGATAGAACCGTCACCGTCCCTGTCGATGCCCGAGAAGCAATCGTCCAAATCGGCCTCAACGCAGCAGCCGGAAAAGTCGCTGTGGATAACGTCAGCCTGAAGGCAACCGGACCGCAGCAATGACGTTTTTATTCGTTGTTAACCGAAGCAGAAATTGACTGGGGAATTGGTGCGAATTTTACAATCCCGTTTCTGACAATTGGAAACCAATCTGTATCAACCCACGCAAGGTCGTCGTGCGGATAGACTCGAAATGTATTCCAATTTGCCTTTTCGAGTGAGTGCATCATCTTATCACCCGCTGGCGAGTTGGTTGTCTGCACAATGACGGGGCAAATGGGGGCAGGCAATTTTGAGAGCCACTTTGCAACATCGAGTCCTGTTCCGGGATCGGTCCACTGGCCTGGAACTCCCGCGATCAGTTCCAGATCGTGATCGAGGGAAATCAGGGCGACATCTTCCAGATTTTCAGATTCCATGAACTGAATCATTGCGGCTGAAATATCAAAGAATTCGATTTTCAGGAACGGAAACCTGTTAACCAATCGCCCCATCATGGCAATTCGCCGATCTCGATTATCTTCAAGAATAAGAACTCGCATGATTATTCAATTATGTAGGGAGTGGAACCATCCATCGGGAAAAACCGAACAGCTCCCTCAGTAATGGCGAAATTAAGTTGAACTAACCGGTCTGCAACCGAACGAAGTGCCTGGGGGTCATCAAATTGAAAGGTTCCTGACAAATTTGTTATGTCAATGATTTTTCCAGAGACCATCTGCAAATCGCCAGCGTACAGCGCCGGTGCCCCATGACCGAGAACCTTGGCGTGAACATGCCCTTCATCGGGAAGGACATAGACATCCCCAGCCAAATCCTGCACATAAACATAAATGCCATCAGCCAGATCGTGCGAAATCCTCCGGCTTCGCGAATCTCGCTTGTATGGAAACGGGTCTAAAGGCAACTTTGGTAAACTCATGTTTATCAAGCGTTTCAATTGCCTTTATTG
The DNA here is from genome assembly GCA_024278285.1 of Planctomycetota bacterium. GTDB lineage: Bacteria > Planctomycetota > Planctomycetia > Planctomycetales > Planctomycetaceae > Rubinisphaera. Next base: position 4,421 of record JAJRTM010000166.1, on the reverse strand, counting down.
TTTCAGAGTTGAATCCCCCCTTCCCGCTTTCTACATTTTACGGTCAACAATCAACACAAGTCAAGAACATCATTCCAATTGAAACGGGTAGATTGGAACATCACATCACTCGTTACATTCCGGCTGCGAGTGCTTCGAGGTGGCGACTGAAGTGATCGGCCAGCACTTCTGTGTCGGGGTGAGATTCAAGTACGGATCGCACAACCGGTCCGAGTCCTGGATCGGTTCGTGTGGAGCCAAATGTGCAATGTAGTATTTGGCTATCCGGTTCAGTAAACCGGGTAGTCCATTCGCTGGATCGTTACGATAAAAGCTTTATACCCTCAATAATTAAAAAAATGCAGAGCAGTGACAAAACTTCCAACAAATGACCGGTATTTAACGTACTGGAGATGGGCGGGGGGATTCCTGATAAAAATTGACAGAATAGCTTTGGACGCGAATTCTTGTAACGTATTGGCAATGTTTGTGTTAGGATAAAATAAAGAGAGGGGATTGCACGTAAAAACCAGATGAAAACGGAACAGGCGGTTAATCAGGCTTTCGAGAAAGGGGACGAGGCGGTACATCGACCTCACGTTAGCGATGCGCGCCTTGTCGAAGAAGTTCGCGGAGGAGATCGCGATGCTTTTCGAGATCTGGTATTGCGTTACGAGAAGAAATTGTATCGAGTGATCCATCGTTTTGTACACAACGATGCGTTGGCAGAGGACTTGGTGCAGGAGACATTTATTCGGATTTACGAAAACCTGGATCAGTTCGATGTTTCAAGAAGATTTGGTCCCTGGTTATTCCAGGTTGGTGTCAATTTAACCTTGGATTATTTGCGTAAAAAGAAAAGAAGAGGGACAACATCGCTGTTTAGCGAGATCAGTTCAGAGAAATCATTGGACCCCGGTGCCGAAGATCCACGGGAAAAACAGGATGTTAACGAAGAGGTTCGGCGAGTATTACAGGAAATTCCAGAAAAATACAGGACCGTTCTTGTATTACGGGATTTAGAACACTTTACTTCAGCCGAAGTTGCTGCAATCATGAAGCGAAAAGAGGCCACCATTCGCTGGCGATTGGCAGAGGCCAGAAATCGCTTCAAAGAATTATGGACAGAACGAATGAAAGAGGCGAATGAGTCTCCTGTTGAGAAGGATGGTGAGTGACTATGTCTTGTCATTGTGCAAAAAATAGAAATCGTTTGGCTTTACTGGTTGATCGTGATTCTGTTGAGGAACTGCCGGAAGATATCAGACGGATTTTGGCGAACTGCCCAACTTGCAGGGAGCATTACGAGCTTCTCTGTGCGGCGATGAATTCTCTTCATCAGGTTCAATGCGAGGAAGCGGCGAGACTCGAAAAAAGTCTTTGGCCACAACTGGCGCACAGGCTGCCAGAGCCTCACGTGCAGGGTTTGCGTTATCCCGAATGGAAGCGGAAGTTTGTTCCTCTTTTTTCAGTAACGACGGCCTGCCTGGCGTTGCTTATTGTTTTTGTTGGTAATCGTCCAACGCAAAACGAAAATCGAGTTTACCAGACTGCCATCAACCGAGGCACGAGTTACTCTCCGCTTCAATATCCCACAAGTTTCAATGTTCAGGATACTTCTTCGCACATTCCCTATTCGATTCAGCCTTATACAGAGCCTTTTTCCCAGGGCGATTATCCAGGTGTTAAGTCAGATTTTCCGGATGCGTTGGAAGCTCAGTTAAGAGAATTATTACGGCAACAAAAATTACGACAAGGAATAGAGTGATCCTGCGAGTTGGCAGGTTCGTATTCTATATTCCTCTGTTTGTTAAAATCATCTGTGGAAGAGAGTTTTTTTCGATGCCTCTTTTTGAATTTCAATGCAGCAAATGTGGTAGTCAGTTTGAGGTTCTTGTACGTTCCCAGGAAAAGGTAAGCTGCCCTCAATGTGAATCGCAGCAGTTGCAAAAACTGCTTAGTACAACCGCATCACCAACTTCAAGTAACAATCACCTCCCAATTTCGTGTCCGCCTTCCGATGCACCACCTTGTGGGCCAGGTTGCTGTCGGATGATGTAGCTTGCTTTCCTCACATAGTCCGATGGGGTGCACCTTGAGGTTTGTGATGCCGCACAAATTGTAGCACGCATCCCGGCGCAACATATTGCAGGCATCTTGTAAGAGAGTATTTCTGTTGAATTGCCTGGGAAAACAGGGGCAAAGCCCCGGATGTTTGCCTAGCCCAGCCCAACGGGCTGGGTTCTTGTTGCTGTTGCGCCTTGGTTCTTGATTCCACTGTGTGTGCCACGGCTCTGTGAGCCGTGCAAACTGAAAATCAAGCTTGATTTTAACAAGATATTCTCATTCCAACGTAACACGGCTCACAGAGCCGTGGCACACGAAACCGTTATTTCTCGCAACAGTTTCTCAACACGAAAATGCCCTAACTCCCCCATTCTTCGGGTTATTTACCGGTCCAGGCTCTCCCCCAAGGGCATTATCTGTAATGGCGTTAGCTGAATATTGGTATTCCGAGACTTGCCCGGCAATCATAACATACGCATACTTGCTCTCATGGAACATTTCATGGCGTCCAAAGATGTGGTTAACAACATGCTTTGAGTGTTACAGGTGAGAGAATTGCATTGCCAATATCTTTTTAGAAAAGTAATGAACGATGAATCATTCTTCCATCTATTCAATAAAAATCACTCTTCTGCTCGCTGCTCTCGGATTTTTGGGAACATTACCATCTGACAATGATGCCCGGGCCGAGAAAAAAATTCCGATCAGCAAGCGGCTTCGCACAGAATTGAGTGTTGATTTAATTCTCCCACGCACACAAGGCAACCCACTTGCCGGTCAAAAATGGGCTGGCATTTTTCGTGACCTTGGCGTTTATATTCGAGTACGTCAAAGGCAGGCGAACGATGCCGTTGGTGTCGAACAGCTTATTTATGGAACGATTCGCAGAGTCAAAGTAACCGGACAAATCGACCGCGGCGGCAATATTGTATTGCCCGATAAAACGTTTCGGTTGAACGAGACTGAAAAATTAAAAGAATGGATTAAGGAACTGCAACTTTACGGTGCCCAGGGAACGCCCAAGGGGCAACCTTTGTGGGGAATGAAAAAGGCAGAGTTTAAGAAACTTTATGCAGAACTGGCAAAGAGAGTTGGGCACGATACATCCGGCCTCAGTTTGACCGAGTCAATTCGGCTACTGGATCTTCCTGCAGAATATCCTCTCAAATTCACTGCTGCCACGCGGACGCATTTAAGCACTCTGCAAGAGCAACAAAAACTTTCTCCCGTGAAGCATGATTTACGAAAGTTTGCCAAAGGGACAGCACTGGCAATGATCCTGCGAGGTTATTCCCTCTCATTTTCACCACGCAGACTTCCTGATGAATCAATCGAATTGAACATCGAACCTTATCACAAAACGGATGATTCCTGGCCGATCGGTTGGGATCCTGCTCCTCTTGGCTTAAAGCGATTATCGCTGGCGAAGAAAATGTATCAGTCGACTGTGATCGAAATTCACGACCTGCCCATTTCGAAGCTTATCCCCAAAGTCCACAGCGAAACGGAGCTGGATCTTTACATCGATCCATTGGCAATTACTTCAGCCGGGTTGAATCTTGATAAGTTGATTGTCAATTTTCCACGTAAAAGAACTTCCTGGTCGCTCTGCTTACGTACCGTTCTTGCTCAGGTAAAATTGATTCAACAACTTCGTGTGGACGAAAATAATCGTCCTTTCATCTGGGTAACTCTCTTTGATTCCAAAGTGAAAAAACATTAGACACTACCTGTGCAGCAACAAGCTCGCTTGAACGCATCTTCGTGTGTCGCGTTGCGTTCAATGACGCAAAAGTGATGGAACGACTGTGATTCGGCAATCGTTCCACCGGCATTGGATTTTGCTGACTCTACCGGATTCTATGTGCCAGTAATTTCAATACTTTTGCTTATTGGCTGAAGGCCAATCTCATCATAGCCTGGGGCATCGCCCCAGGAAAAGATCCAGATAAAACCCTTTGGCTGAAAGCCATAAACAAAAGCATTGAATATGGCTTTCAGCCAATAAGTGATTTCGGTCCTTTTTCCTGGGGCGATGCCCCAGGCTATGGTAAAAGAGGCCTTCAGCCAAAAAAAAGTAAAGCCCGACAGTATTTGCTTGCTCAATGCGAAGCGATTTTTGATCACTCAAACCGGCTGCACATAGAATCCGGTAGAGTCAGAGATTTTTGAAGTGGATCCTGCCGGGCTTGCTGATAAAGTTGATTGCGCTGTTATTATTGTGTAAATTTGCTATCCTTTCGATCTCGGGTGCAAGAGTTTTTCGCGAATTGAGCCAAACCCCTTGCGTCCGAAAGTTGTGCCGTGGCGATTGGAGCGGGCGGGCAGTTTTTCTTACTAAAACGATGGCAGGATGTACTGAAAAAGATTCCTCA
>JAJRTM010000011.1 GCA_024278285.1 Planctomycetota bacterium | reverse complement strand
CCCAATAGTTGTTCAACAGACGTAGTAAAATCTGAGCAAGTAACAAGAAGCCCTTTAGGGTCTTGATTCTGCTGGGTTAATTTTTCCAGCAGTCTGGCTTGTGTCTCAAAATATTCAAGTAAAAGTGGGGCCGATTGCATGCTCTTGGCTTCGGACATCGTATTCTCCTAATCTATTATCTCTCTCGCGAGGTTAGTAACTGTATCCTATGCTACGAACGCGATTCATACCATTGCAATATGACGGCACTAATTACGAGCATTGCGCCTAATCCCAAGCTCAGTGCAATCGTAATAATACGCCAAAAGCTGAAAACAGAGCCGTTAAACAAGCTCTCGATACCAATTGTAAATCCGATTGTCCCCACTGTTGTCATAGCGAGTTCTAAAAAATCAAGATTCCGTTTGGGGATAGTGATCATTGGTATAGTTTTTGTAAGGGTATGCTCGGTCATTTGAGTGTCGCCGTTACTGTTGTGTTCTTGTTTATCCATGTCTTCTATGTCTTGCTCCGGCATCAATAACAACTGCCGTAAAGGGAGAGTCTCTAAGATAGATTTGGTCATGGATTCGTGTTGATTGATAGGAATAATATATACAAATTGCCCTGTCCCGTTCATGATACACCTCGTTACAGAGGCTCGCTTCAGAACGAATGCTCTAAATCAAGCCAGATCACTCATTGGTGTGAATTGTTATGAATATGGTAGTCAATCAAGGGCATCTTTGCTTGAAAATTGTATGACAAGAGCATGGCAAGTCTATAACAAATTTTGTAAAGCTATGAAGAAGATGCGCTTATTTCGATTCCAGCTTGAGTAATGCGGTGATGATTACATGGGGTGGAGGGGGGCAGCCGGGAACATGGGCTGCAATGGCATCTTTTATGGCTAACGGCCGTTTCGCCACACAGTCCGTCCCCTTAAAAATACCGCCGTCATGGGCGCAATCCCCAATGGTGATGATTCGCTTAGGGTCTGGCATTGCTTCCAAGGTTCGCTGCATCGGTTCGACTAATTCTGGTGTGCAAACGCCTGTTAACGCAATGACATCAGCGTGATAGGGAGTGACAACCAGATCCAAACCAAATCGTTCCACATCATAAAGAGGCGAGGTTAAGGATGCAAGCTCCAGTTCGCATCCGTTGCAGGAACCGCAATCAAAATGCAGATAAAACAGAGATTGATTGGTCGGCTGTATTCCTAAGTCGCGGGTGTGTAACTTTTGCTGTGTTGTCATGGCATATCACCTTTTATAAAACATATCCAGCATAGGATAAATTAAACGATTGGTTGACGAGCGGAAAATCGGGTTGGATGATGATGGCCGGATTTTGCGTTTTAGGGTACTGCTTGATGTAGATTGGTGGAAGCTGATGGCGGTCAACGGCCGCTTTCAATGCCGCCCAATTGAAACGAGAAGGATCGCGTACCTGACAACGATAAATTTGACCGAATCTATCCTTCATCAACCAGTAGACCACGTCTCCGCGCCACCCTTCGGCATAACCAAGCGCAAATTCAAAATTGGGGGTGCGTTGGAGTGCCCGTTCAACGGGAGCGTGCAGCGGCGTATCAAACATCATGGTTTCCAGATGCGTGAGTAAGGATTGTATGATGGCAACGGAAGTTCTGATCTCCAGCAGGCGCAGATGCGTTCTGGCGTATACGTCGCCGCGCATTTCATGGCTTCTCAGACGTTGTTCTGGCAGTTCCGGTTCAGTAGTCAGAATTTTGTCGCGCAGGGCGGCATCTGTTTTGTAAACGCCATATGGGTGGTTTAGCCGAAAATCAAAGCGTATTAAAACAGCATCCCCATCCTCTTTTGTCTTCCAGTTAGACGCCCTTGCCGTTACTCCTCTTGCTCCCAGACGTACAGCGTTCGCTTTGGTCAGGATACCTATGCTGGCGCGTTCTTGATAACTGGCGGAATTGAGCAGTTTGTCCCCAAATTTAAGGAATTGATCTAAAAATGCTGGCAGCGAGTTCACTCTTCCCACGCTGATTTCAGACAGGGCGCGATTGACGCTGTCGTGGGAGATGTTTTTTACGGCGTCTGGCAACGTTACGCCGCCCGGCCGATTCACGCCAAACAATAACCGGTGTCCAGAGAGCCGCTCGTTCAACTCCATGAGATATTGCCACAGTACGGACAATTCGGTGCTGATTTGATGGGCGGCCACATCGTTGGCTAAGGCTTTGTAGTTGCGGATGTGGTTGTATAGGCGCTCTAGTTCCAGAAACAGGCCGCGCAGGTAAACGGCCGTTTCCGGTACATCAACGCCCGCCAATGATTCAACGGCGCGGCAGTAAGCTAATGAGTGAGCAAAAGCGGAATCGCCGACAACTTTTTCCGCTAATTGCCAGCCGTCCAGCAAGGTGAAGTTGGTCGTGAACAGCTTTTCAATGTTGCGTTTTTTCCAACCAAAGCGAAATTGGACTTGATTGATTTGCTCGCCCATGATTTGGAAGCGGAATTGCCCAGACTCAATGATACCGGCGTGATTTGGCCCCACAATCATCATCTGACTTGATTCATTGATGGCGGCGTCGCTCTTGTTGACAAAGGCGGCGACGGCGGGGAATTGTTTTTGAATGGAGGGAAAATCGTCGGCGCGATCTGATTGCCATTCCAAAATCAGGAATTGGTCCGCGGTGGGGTGGGAGAAGTAGTGGTAGCGTTTATAACTGCCGTTTACCAATTCCCTTTCATCGTTGGCGACAACCGTGACAAGATACGCGCCAATCTCGCGCAAAGATTTGCACAATGCCAGCAGATCGTCACGGTCATGAATAATAAAATGCGTTTGGTTTGACTCGCGCCGATAGCGCACGTCCCCCTTTTCTTGGCAGTCAGCCAAAATAGCGTTCCAATCTGTTGTCATGAACAGGCTCCCCGACATAAAATCTCAACGCTGTTTGTCAGAAGCGGCGTAATCGGCCATGTACTAAAACCTAGCCCAAAAATGATGGCAAGTAATATGAATAGCGTTACAAATAAAAGTCGCCTTTGCTTATCAGCTTGGATGACAACGGGCGACTTTCCCAAGAGTAATTTACCCAGATGATTCACCAATCCGGCGAAAATCAGGGCGATAGACAGAAGAAAGAGTCCGATGGCGACGCTGTACAGGGGCTTGGCTTGGGCAATATGAATGGCCGTCCACAAAATCATAAACTTGCTCAGAAAAACACCAAACGGGGGTACGCCCACTAACGCCAATCCACCCAATGACAAAACTAGACTGGCAGCAGGCATCTGCTGGAACACGCCTGTAATATCGGCGGCTTCATGGATACCGTTTTGGGCATACGCTCGCTTAACTAATCCATAACCGAGAAACATCAATGCTTTGATCAAAGCGTGCGCCAACATCAAAAATAACGCGCTATAAATAGAAAGGGATGTTCCCAGCCCGATGGCAAAGGTGATAATGCCGATATATTCTAAACTGTGATAGGCCATTACGCGCTTAAAGCGATTCTCTTTCAGGATGAATAGCGCGGCTGCGACAAGCGAGACCAGCCCTACCGCCAACAATATGGAAGATGTGAACGCGCCTTGATCGCCTAATGCCAGGTTTGTAATGACGTAGAAACGTAAAATAGCGTAAAGCGCAGATTTTAGTAAAACGCCGGATAGCAAGGCGCTCACAGGAGAGGGGGCTTGCCCATGCGCGTCTGGCAGCCAGGTATGCAAAAGGAAAAATCCGGCCTTCGTACCGTATCCTAATAGCGCAAGCAGGAAAATAAACTCTACAAAAGGAATGTTTGACTTTGGGGGTAGGTTATCTCGCAGCGTAGACCAGTTCAATCCCTCTAAACCCGCCAGTTCAGGGGGAACGTTTCCGATTAGGAAAATGGTGGCAAGAAAAGCGAATAAAATGCCGGTCGAAGATAGGATGATGTATTTGAAGGCGGCTTCTTCCGCTTTAACATCTTGCCGATAACCAACTAGTGGTGCGGAGACAATGGTCGTGATTTCAATGAACAACCATAACAGGGCCAGATTGTCCATAAGCGGCACAAGCAACATGCTAACGTGGAACGAGCTGAATAACAGCAAAAACGCCGGTTCTGTGCTGAGTTTTTGGTTTAACCACCGCACGATTTGATGGAACCAATTTTGGGTGGGTTCTGATACTCTGGTTGACGGCCGTTCGCTGTCAGCTTCAAGAAAAGAGGGGATATGTAAAGCGGCAAAGAAGGCGACTGTATTGACCAACAACAGGAAATATGCGCTCAGGGCGTCCACGTGGATATCAACAAAGAATAAAACTGTCTTTGAAAATTCAGGCTCATTATTGGTTGCGTTATGGGTTACATCGATAGCGAGAGCAATTGAAAAGGCAAGCGACAGCCCGGCAACAAAGGATGGCAGCCAACGCTTAGCAAGCAGAGGTGTTTTGTGACGCAGCGGCAAGTAAATCAGGATAGGAATAGCAAACGGAAGGATCACTCCCAACAACAGTATACCGGTCATTTGTATTCTCTTAACTCAGTTTGGTCGCCGATAAAAGCACTCTTTGATGCGCGATGCAGGCGCGGCGCGAAAATAGACAAGATGAATAATGTCAGCGCCACGTACATGAACAAGCCAATGAAAAACGAAAAAAGAAAATCCGTATCCGCCAGAAAAACGATGGCCGCCAAAAACATCCCGTTTTCCATGACCAGTAGCCCCATGATATGCGAGGAAGTGTCTTCTTCGTTTAGCATCGAAAAGAATCCAATCAACAGGAGAGAAAGGGAGGCTGCCAAACCATGAGAGATTATTTTCTTAATGTCGGAGGTATCTGAAGCTAATGGGATCAGTGAAAAGGCAGTTCCATAGGCTAAAGAGGTTAGTAACGCAATCGCAACAATTGTGCTGATTTGTCCTAAACGGGAGGTTCCATATTCGCGCCAATATGGCTCTGCCCAGCTAGTGTCTATGAACTCTCTCCATAATCGTCTCAATCGCGATCTCGCCGCTCGTTTTGTGGGAGGCGGTTCAACCGTCGTTAGTGCCATGAATGGACGAACAGCAAAGGCGCGAGTCAAGGGGGCAACCATAATTCCCAACGCAAGTATCCAGTTCAGTTTCTCAAAAAGAAATATCCCCATGAAGCTGATCGCAACCAGTAGGGAAGATTGCCAAAGGTAGCTGGTTAGTTTGTTGTTTAGTTTATTCGTTATAGCTGCGTACACGGCCGTTCCGATCACTAAAATTAACGCCCCGCGAAATAAAACAGACATTGTTTACCTTCCTCCCACGTAGGCGATCAAAATAGCGGTAAACGCTGCGCCCAACGCCATCGTTAACAGTAACGGAATTTTGCGTAACTGCCATTTCAACAAGCGGTTTTCTATAACGGCCAAAACGACTGCGCCAACAAACGGTATCAATAATCGTATAAACTGGAAGGAGGGAGCAAGATCGCGCGGCAGCCATAAATCGGCAAGCAAGAGTAAGAAGAAGGTCAACTTCATCGCCTCTCCCCAGCGCAGCAACGCTAAATGTCGTCCGGCATATGGCAGATGGGTTCCTTTTGCAATCATGGTCAGTTCCAGATGCGAGGACGGGTTGTCCGCAGGCAGCCGCCCTGCTTCTGCCAACATCAGCATCGCTGCGGCCAACGAGAGGAAAATCGTTGCCAAAATAGTGGCGCTTGATTGATATGGGGATAGGGAAACGGCTATTAACGCCAACAAAATCAGGGCAGGTTCGGCTAGTATGCCGATAAATAGTTCGCGGCTGCCGCCCAGTCCGCTAAAAGGGGTACCGCTGTCCCATCCCGCCAACGCCTGAGCAAAACGGGCAAATCCTAACAGATAAACGGCAGTTAACATATCCACCGTTGACGAAGATAAGTACGCCCATCCCAACAACAGATAACAGGCAAACGAGAGCCAATGCGTAAGCAGATAAATCCAAGACGTTGGCGACGGCGGCACGATAGGCTCTTTGCGCCATAATTTTATCAAATCCCGATAGGGTTGCAGAAGTGGCTTCCCCCGCCGCCTTTGTTGCTGCCGCGCCTGCCAGCGATGATGTACGCTGTCTACGGCCGGCGCGATGGCTGCAAATAAAAGCAAGTAGACGATCTGGCTTACGTTTATGTCTGGGATATTCATGGCAACAGCCCCCCGATAGTAAATGCGAGCAGAATCAGGCAGACAATTACAAAAATATAAGCCAGATAGTTCCGCAAATCTCCATTTTGCACCCATGCGCCAAAATGTCCGGCAATTGTTTGCAATAAATTGATGAGGAGGTTATACCCTTGCCGTATGCGTTTGCTGACAAACTGATTGGGAGACAGTTCGACACGCGCTTCGAGCGGCGTGTTGATCGCCTCTTTTATCCATTGCCGCCAGGGGGTGACTAGTGGGATTCTTTTCAGCCAGTTTGTCCAGTCGGGCAT
>JAJRTM010000165.1 GCA_024278285.1 Planctomycetota bacterium | reverse complement strand
TAAGATAGAAGCAGAAATTCATCAAGTCTGTTTTCAACTGGGAAAAATAGCCCAGCAATATCCAAGCGACTCGGCTGAAGCACGTGCCCTTCATGACGCGGCTCTTGCGTTTCAACAATTGCAGTGGCACAAAGGACTACTGCAAACATACCTGAAAATGAAAGCAGCTTTGAATGGTGAGAAAGATGAGGAAATCAGAAAAAAGTTGATCGAGCATGGAATTGATCCAGATGAATTAGGCGAAGAGATTTAATTCTACTGTTCAATGCCGAATAATGACTTAACCCAATTCATAGACAAAAGTTATGGCAATGGACTTTTCTTCGTTTGCTGAAGCGAATCGGACGAAAAAATATGTTGATCCCTATTATTCCTGATGAAAAACGAAATTCTCATGCAAAACCTTCTATAATGCGTGTCGCATCAGTGCCACGATGGACTGCCTGTAACCTGTTCGTACCAAAGGGGTTGCGGTGCTGTAATACATTGAACAGTAGAATTAATAGCATCACCTAACCCGGCATAGCTGGATCCAAAGCACCATAGGGTCTGCTGTGCAGACCATGATGATGCGTTCGTGTTGCCTATTTATTCTTTCGCTAACTTTTCGAACTGGTTAATAATGGAAAGATTTTCGTGGAATCCACAACTAACGAAACGGTCTGCACAGCAGACCCTACTTCACTGGAAGGTTGTGCCTGGCTTGTTTTTACATTTTTGACACTTCGCCGCTTTCTCAAAAATAGAAATTCTTCTTTGGAGTTGTGGTACAGCTTTGCATTCTTCACCTTTGCTATTTCTGACTTCTGCGAAGCGTACATGCAGACATCTTGGCTCATTTGGTTCAAATTGGTTAACCTGATTGTGTTATTTTTTCTGCGGCGAATTGTCATGTCACATTACTATCCCACCGCCAAACTGTTTTAAAATAAAGTGCAATTCATATTGGACTCAGTCAGCCTTTGGTTTTAGTTCATCAAGTTTGAGAATCCCCTGCAATAGTTCCAGTACACGTTGGGAGGCCTTGTCTGAAGGACTCGCAATTTCTTTCAATTCAGCAAGCCTGTTCTTAGCCTCTTTAAATCGTCCCTCTTCGACCAGTGAAGTGCTCCAGTTGGACAGGAGTGTTGTTCGTAACTCATAGGAAGAATTCACCTCGATCAACTTATCGGCGGCCTGATAATCCTCAAGAGATTTTGCGTTATTTGAGGCTCGAGAATAGGCATTCCCCCTATTCAGGAGCATTTCCGCTTCAGCTTTTTCGTCATGCAAACTTCGTGCAAGTTCAAGCCCCTGGTCGAAAATAACATTGGCATCCTGATGATTCCCACGAGCACTTTCCAAGCTGCCATAATTCAATAATAAAGTAATAAGTTCCTTTTTGCGATCATGCTTTTCAAGTATTTCTTTCGCTTCGTCGTACACATCTTGAGCATTCTGGTAGCGTTCAAGAGCTTTGTTGGCGTTTCCAATTCGCATCAGGTCTATGCCGAGCAATCTCGCTATGGCTGAGGAATATTCCTTTGTTTGAGGAGACTCCGGTAGTTGCTGCATTTTATTATAAAATATGCGATAATTTTTGAGAGACTCGTAAAAATTGGGAATGGCTTGCTCGGCCCGTCCACCACGATACTGCGCCAAGCCGAGTTGCCCGTAAGCAAAAGGCCGACGAGCGGGATCGTTCCCAGCCAACTCAACCATCCGTTCTGCCAATGCTTCGGCGATAGAAAAATGTCCAGCATCAACCAAATCGTTAGTCGCTCGAAGCAACAGGGAGGATTCTTTTTTTTCGTCTCCGATATCGCGAGCTTCTTTGAGTTGCTTTTCCAGTTCCGTAAACTCTCCAGGTAATGCGACTCCATCTTCTGTGACCGCAGGCAGAGCCAACTGTTGCTGTTGTTTTGCTGATGGTAACCCTGCATGTTTATTGGACAACTGATGATTCTGGCTCTTCAACGTTTCCTTGAGTTGACTAAGCAGATTTTTTAATTCCTGTTCTGTTGATGGATTTGCTTTTTTATCTGTTAAAGGTACAGCTTGAGGAGGCGATGATTCGGGCATTAACAATAAGGAAACAACAATAGCAATGATCACTAACAACCCACCAGCGATCAAAAATTTTGTTTGATATGATTCCTTAACTGGCAGTCTGGTCCAGTGTCGCAAATCTTCAGCCAGATCGGTGGCAGTTGTATAACGATCCGTAATCTGTTTCGACAAACATTTCAGGCAGATGCGTTCCAGTTCATGAGGAATTGATTCATCAATTTGACGAGGCGGTTTCGGGTCACGGCTTTGAATTTCATCGAATAACTCGACACGAGATTCTCCTGTAAATGGACGGCGACCTGTCAGTAACTCGTACAAGATTGCACCACAACTCCATATATCACATCGACCGTCAAGCCGATGAGTATCTCCTCTTACCTGCTCAGGGGCCATGTAAGCGGGAGTTCCTGCAACTTCACCTGCAAGTTTCCGCTGTTGATCTTCATGAACGGCGAGTCCGAAGTCAGCAACATATGGTTGGCTTTGTTGATCGAGCAGAATATTGCTCGGCTTAATATCTCGGTGGACCAAACCCTTTTTATGAGCAGAAGAGAGTGCATCGGCAACTAATGCCATCAGCTCGGCAGCTTCTCTTGGAGAAGGGCAAGAACTTCTGATCTTTTCATTCAGATCACCTCCTTCAATATACTTGGAAACGATATAGGTAGAACCATCTTCGATTTGACCAATATCATAAACGGGAACAATGTTTGGATGATCGAGACCAGCTGCGATGCGTGCTTCGGATAGATAAGCTTCTATGTTTTCCGAATGAGGCACGCGGTCTGGGTAGGGGACTTTAATGGCGACACGACGATTTAACTCTTCATCAACACTAAGGAACACTCTGCCGAAAGTGCCTTCTCCCAGCACACGTTCTATTTGATAGCGACCGATTTTTGCAGGCGCATCTTCAACTGACCTTTTATTCGCAGGAAGAGATCTGTTTTCAGGAATAGATTTCCCCTGCGATGTGTCCAGTTCACTCATGACATTCTCTTGAGAGAATGTCGAAATTAATCCAACAGACAGTTTGGGATAAGCAACAATCAGGCGTTCACGAAGAGAGTCCTGTACGTCAGGAAATTTTTCAATGAAAGATTTCACATCGGTTTTCTGTCCCTGTTCATGCCGAATTCGGAATTCCTCAATAATAATCTCGAGCTTGAGACTTTTGTCGCTGAAAATTTCCGGGAATTCCACCAGATACTCTTCGGCATATTTCACTTTCCCGGAAGACCAGCGACGAGACTGGTCTATCAGCAATACAGCCACCTGCTCATCGTGCTTTGCTTCAGAATGTTCGGCCAGAAAAGAACACACGTCTGGTGGAGAAGCACCGGCTTCCCAAAGAGCAAGAAACTGATTTACCAAAGGCTTATTGAGAAACGTTTCTAATAATGAATTCATGGCACATAATTTTCATTCAGAAACTGCAATCCTGAAATTTGAGCTCAATTTATTTTGATTCGAGTTGCCCAAAATATGATATTATTTTTTTATTCGCCTCGGTGGGTATTGCAAGACGTAATCAATTATCGAATGTGTAACTTGCATTCTATTGCGTCTTTAGGACAATATCTCAACGAGGCGATTTCATCGCGTATAATTTCCTTTTGTCTAAACAAGATACCAGTGGGGCTTTGGCTACCGCAAGGTTCAAGAGAAGACAGCATATAAAATATCTGCTAAATTCTTTTTGATTGAATTTCTCATCTAAATTGCATTGCAGGACAACACGCCCCTTTTTTGTTGGGGCAGGCAGGTGAAACATGAATACTTCTAAGCCTCTTACTTTTTCTCAACTTGTCAATCGCGGACTCTCTTTTCTACTGCTGCTTGGTTTGCTTCAATCTGGCGCCGTTGCACAAGCAGTAAAAACTCTGCCACTTGTTGGTTCGGATGTTTCTCATATTGAACTGAAACAGAATCACGTTCATGCCACCTGGAAACGTCAGGGTAAGCAGTCGTCCGTAGAGTTTTCCTCAGATGCTTCCGATGCGTGGCCCGGTTTTCAGGTCGTGCCAGATCGCGAATGGGATCTTTCCAAGTACGATGTTGTTACTGCAGATGTGAAAAACATTGGTACTACCTCGGCTGCCGTTGTGCTGGTGGTGAATGCTCCTGGTTCAAATGGTCAGAAAAACTGTAGCGCAACTTCGATTACGGTTGCCCCTGGAAAAACAGGAACCGTTAAAGTGATCCTCGGACAATGGCATGGCAACAGGCAGGCGCTGGATCGTTCACGTATTGTCAGCCTCAGTTTGATGTTCAATCAACCGAAGCAGCAGGTGCGGGTTGTTGTGGGAAACTTTCGTGCAGAAAGTGTTGACCACAGAGGCTTCGAAGAATTACGTCATACAACAGAATTTGCCAAGCTGACTCAACCGTTTGGCAGCGGGATCAATTTGGGGAATGCTCTGGATGCACCAAGCGAAGGATCCTGGGGATACCGATTGGAAGCAGATCACTTCACTATAATCGCAAAAGCTGGTTTTGACTGCGTTCGCTTGCCCGTTCGATGGTCTGCCCATACAGAGAAAAATGCCCCTTACAAAATCGATGAAAAATTCTTTCAACGAGTTGACTGGGCGATCGAGCAGGCCACAAAAAACAGACTTCAAATCATCGTTAATATTCATCATTTTGATGATCTGGTTGATGATCCGGAAAAAGAAACAGCGAAATTTCTCTCGCTGTGGACACAGATTGCCAAGCGGTATGCGAGTCAACCGGAAAGCGTTGTTTTTGAATTATTGAACGAACCACATTTGCCGATGACCGCTGGCACGTGGAATCAATTGATCGTACAGGCATTGGCTGTGATCAGGCCAACGAATCCAACCCGACGAGTCGTTGTTGGTCCCGTTGGCTGGAATGCGATCAAAAGTTTGGAAAGCTTGAAATTACCCGCTGATGATAAAAACTTGATTGCCACTTTCCACTACTACCTGCCGTTTCGCTTCACTCATCAGGGGGCAACATGGGTCGGGCAAGATACCAGTTCCTGGATTGGGACCGAATGGAAAGGGACTAAGCAGGAACGTCAGGCTGTGATTGACGATCTCGACCAGGCATTACGTTGGAGTATTCAAAACAAACGCCCCATCTGGATGGGCGAATTCGGCGTCATCAATAAAGCGGATGAAGCATCGCGAGTTCGTTGGGCGAAGTTTGTTACCGAGCAGGCTCACAGGCGAAAAACAGGCTACACTTGGTGGTCCTTCACAGCAGGTTTCCCCATTTACGACATCAAACAGAACCAATGGATCGCCCCGCTTCGCGATGCTGTGTTGATGCAGGGAAAACTCGGGAAATAGTCAAGACCATTGCTTCTATTCAATGATAGCTGGGTATTCTCCCGAATCTGTTTTTACGATCACTTTTGTTCCCGGCTCTGCGATTTCTCTGCGGACTGTCGCGATTGCAACAACGACTGGCTCGGCATTTGTTGCCTGTGGCAGTGATGCTGCGGAAGTAATTTGCCCCAGTGATTTTTCCGATTCGTTGGTACAAATCAGATTTTCCTGTGTCAGCGATTCAGTCGATTCGATTGTTCCAGAGATTTTCAATTGACGAAGTAATCGATTCACATGCCCGATTGCATCGATCCTCGCGATTGGTTCTTGCCCCAGATAACAACCCTTATTGAATGAGATTGCAGAATCGGTTCGATCAATTTCCTGAGCCAGATTTTCGCTGTTGAAATCGACGCCATATTCCGGGAAGCCGCTTTCAATTCGCAATGTTTCCCATGTTTGATGAGTTGCGAAAGTTACTCCTGAATTGATCATCTGCTTTTTGAAATCGTCCGCGTTTTCTTGCTCTACCGAAATCTGAAAGCCCGGCTGATTAAACCAGTCCACTTTTCGCAAGTAAAAACTGTTCCCTTCACTTTTAATTTGCAGATGCTCGTTGAGACCAAGTCTCGCAATTTGAGGTTCATTTTTTCCGAGCAATGCAGCAGCTTCAGGACCAGTCAGAAAGAATAACTTTCGGGCTGCCGTCACGTTTTCAATCGAGACATCTTCCGTTATTAAATATCGATCCAAATGAGGAATGATGACTTCGGCTGCTCCCGTATTGGTATCGATAACCAATTGATTCGGTTCTGCAAAAACAAAAATGTGCCCTAATGTTTTGCCTTGAATGCTGGTCAGAAAAGCCTCACACTCCTGCCCTGGTTGTAGTTTGTTGATGTCGTTGGTGCAAAAACCATGCAGAAACGTACTGCGATCATCACCAGTTAATCGTATTTCATCACGGCACGAAATATCGAATAACGCAGCGGAATTGTGAGCAGCCTGGTATTCTGCAAGGAGATCAGAAGTATCATTTGTATTCATATTATGTGGTTCGTTCATTTGTCGTTACCCTAACCCGGCATAGCCGGAGCCAAACAGGAAAGTAGGCGTTAGGTAGTAGGTATTAGGCGTTAGAAAAAGTAGGATGGCGTGCTTGCACCCATCAAATGTGGTTTCCACTATTATAAATCTAATGCCGTATCAGTCTGATGCCGGTGAATCAATGGCAGGATAATAACAAATGCACTCTCTATTTTTCATTGAACGCAACTGGGCACGCGAAGATGGGTGCAAGCACACCATCCTACGACGAACTGAAAGATTGAAGGTGCAATGGAATGATTTCATTTCTGTTTATTTGTGGTTCAAAACAATTCTTATAAAATATCCTGCCACTTTTGTGCAGCGAAGTAGGGTCTGCTGTGCAGACCGATTTGGACGTGGCTTCTTTGCAGCTATAGCCATAATATGGGACACTGAATATGGTCTGCACAGCAGACCCTACCCTGCTACGTTTCTATTCGCGACCATTCTTTTCTCGCATTAACTGCGGTGGGAAGGTGGCTGGTTTGGAACCGCTTTTTAATCGCAGGTTCTGGCCCATGCTCCTCTTGTGACTGAAGGGAACGCGATTGGCTTTTGATTCTGTCAGAATTTTATGCAAATCTGCCCGCATTTTTTTGATCAATTTTTTATATTTTGGGTTGAAGATTAAATTATGTTCTTCGTCCGGATCGTTTTCCATGTCGTACAATTCATCGATATCCCAGATGCCGTGGTATTGGATGAATTTGTATTGCTGAGTTCGTAACGCATACGTGGTCGGGGTCTGTGGGAAATTAAATTCCCAGTAGTATTCGTACAGAATATTTTCCCGCCAGTCGGACGGTTTCATTTTCCCGGCTGCCAGTTGCAGAAAGCTTTGCCCATCCATTTGCGGAGCCGTTTTCAAGCCGGCTGCTTCCAATGCGGTTGGTCCGATATCGATCCCTGCAACAACTTGTTCAACAACTGTTCCCGGCTTCCACAGTTTCGGGCAGACACCAAGCAGCGGCACGCGAATCGAGGCATCGTAAGCGGTTCGTTTATCAATC
>JAJRTM010000164.1 GCA_024278285.1 Planctomycetota bacterium | reverse complement strand
GAGACAGACCGTCGGTTTTCCCGTTTCTGCCTTTCGGGAAATAGTTCGGGATAATCAGATGCGACATACCAGTTCTCGCCGTCAGGAGAGACTTCATGGTGACGCGCAAACTGCCCACGACGAGCCATCGACTGAAGAGTTACAGAATCAAATGGTCCCTGAATACGACCACGATCCCTGATATAATAACATTTCCCTTCCACCCAAACTCTCCTTTTCTTCAAAAGAGACATCAGTATTTTGTTAATCTTTCTCCAGGAATATAGCCCGACCTTCTACATAAATCTGTTTCGAGATCGTCTTAGTGTCAGGTTGGTTGAACGATATTTTTTTGTCTTCTATTTTACCAACCTGCTGATACTCTTCTACGTTTGATCCTGAAATATTAATGACAACCAATTTTCCGCTCTCAACAGGCGAGTGGTCTGGATCAAATCTCATGATAAATTTCCCGTCAGCATTCCGACTCAACCACCCTACCCAGTCATATAATGGACCAATGTTCGAAGTACTTAACTTCCCAAGCAATTCATTCACTCTCCCTCTTTTCTTCCCTGGATCTTTGATGTTAACTAATTTGTCCACAATTGTAATTCGGGCTAGGTTTGCACGTGAATCATCTGGGTCCATCCAGTTTGCTGCGGGGTCAACATTAATCAAAGAGAGTGTTTTTAACTCGTCTGCAAAAACCTCTTGCATGGGAAAACTCCCCAGGCAGGCAACATCCAAGAATCTACCCATCAGTTGGTATTTCAGAATTGGGTCCATATCTTGATATTTATCTGAGTGTAACTCCTGAAGCACATCTAAAAATATCGTCTCCCAGCTATCTTTGTTTTTTTGATTCAATCGATTGATGGCGTATTTAGAAAAACGTTTTTGAGGCGAAGACCAATCGACTTTGTCAGGCTCTCCGGACATTAATAATGTTGAGACCAACAAGTTGTTTTCCTCGGAGTTTGCGAGTGACATGGCTGTGTACCCGTTGAATACCAGATATTTATCCGACTTTTTGTGATACCTTGGCTCGTCAAGTGTGTAGTACCTCCTGCGATCGTTTGTAAGGACCATGTTCAGACTGGAAAATAACCGGTCCTCTAATACTGCTATCAGTTGGTTATACGACGGATCCCCATTCTCGTCCTCTCTGCTTGCAATTGCTTTCACTACAGGAAGAATCTTGGTAATAGCTTCTGGAACAGATAAATATTTAGATTCTTTTACCAGGTTATCCAATCCTTCGATAAGTTGTTTGGCTTTCTTTGGGGTCATCTCTTGAGGATTGTTCTTTCTCCATTCTTGCTTTAGTAAATTCCAGCTCTTGATGTTTTTCCAAATGGCAATTTCATTTTTCGAAATGTTTTCAAAATCTTTTGCGCGTGTCGTACCAGAATTATTCAAGACATAAGAATCCAGACTTTTCTGGTATTGCGAATAATCACCAATGGATTTGGAAATAGCCTGGTAGTCACGATTCATGCTCACATTTCGACGTATTACGTCCCTCTTTCCCTCAAGTAAAGTGCGCAACTTGGAAAGGTCTTTCTTTAACGAGTCAGTTACTCGTGGCCTTTTTTCCAACTCGCCTAAGACCATCATTGCCTTCTTAATAACAACTGCCTCTTCCTTGGGAAGAGTGGCTACCTGCTGAATAAATGTGTCTAAATCTTTACGATAAGATGTGTCTGTAATATCTTGTATGCGATTCTTTTCTCTTTGAATATCAAGTTTCAATTGTTCATATTGTATTTTTTCTCCATTTGTCATTGCGAGCACTTCGATATTATTCAACTCTGAGGTGGCCCTATCAATGGACTCCCATTTCCCATTAGAAAACTCAATATCACGAATCCGGTTGAGAACAGTCTGAAACATTTCCTTTCTCCCACTTTCCTGAATGATTATTGCCTCCAGATTCGCAGACAATTCCTGAATCTGTGGGCTATCATGCACCCATTTTATTTCAGAGATGTTCTCCAGATATTCTTTTGCCTGATCCTGCTTACTGCTATCGATGAGTGAATTTAGTGCGGCAACATGTGTTTCAATTTCTTTCGACCGATTTTGCTGCCGAATCATAAAACCGACCATTACACCAACCACAAGCAGTGATACAACTGAGGTTGCAACAATCAGGCTAAATTTACGTTGAGACTGAATTTCCTGATGCGATATATGGTCAGTATATCTTTGAAATAAATGCTCTGGGAGTTCTCGCCCTGTTTTGGTCGCAGCATGGTAGCGTTGTTGCAAAACTTCTTTTGATTTTCGTTGAGATAATCCAGCTTCAAGTTTTACAATTTCCTGCTGATAGTCATACTCCTCCTTCTGCTCAATATCAGTCTGAGACAACCATTCCATTGTTGGTGCAACCAGTTCCATAATGGGGTCATCTGCAGCAGGTTCAGCAATTTGTAAAAGGCCATTCCATCTGCTTCGAAGCTGACGAGCCTTTTCGACATCGAGTTCAGAAAATGCTTCAGTCAATTTAGGTTCAAGAGTCTGCAATTCATCATTTGCCAGTTGAACCCTGCACTTCTTGTGAGCACGTGAAGTCATTGTAATCAGTTTTTTAGGTGGTTCACTCGCCCATTCAGGACTATTTAATTCTCGTTCAATAGTAGCTAATGCAGAAACATTCCTCTGGCGAGCAGCCTGCTGAACTTCATTTCGTATTTGTGAGTATCGCTCATTTTCAAAATCTAAAATATCATCCTGCCAGGTTTGGTTATCGACATCTATTGAACTGATAGTGCGCATGACAGAGAGACGCTGAGAAAGAGGGGCAAGCCCCAACGCCAACAGACGGTGTTCTTTCAGAGGGTTTTCGAGTGCCATTTCTAAATTGTAAGCACTGTTTAAAGCGGATGCCGTGTCAAGCATCATATCTACCGGAGCATCCAGCTGCCTCTCTCTGACGATATCAACCCAGACATCCCAGTCAGCAAAATCGAGAACTGCGATTAGATCAAGTAAATTGGGTCCCTTTTCACAAAGCTGGATAGCTTCCGGCCTTAGTCCTTTTTGTAAATACGCATCACAATGTCTCAGCCGATCATTTACTGTTTCAACGGCATTAATTAACTCCGAATTCAGTTTTTCAATTTCCTGTGGATTTGGTTCCAGTGTATCAAGAATGATCGCCTGAATGCGTTCGATAAGTTTTTGAATTTCATTCATAATGCCCGCTCTGCAATTAACTTTGATACTTCGATTTTCTCAACTGTACTACGGCTCTTCGCCAACTATTTTTTCATGCTGATCAACACCACTTTGTGCTCTATTTTATTTTCATCTTTGATTATCAGATAGAGACGATAGTGGACTTCGTACTTGGAACTAGCGATCCTCTTGAAGAAGTCACGTTGCTGTTGATATGTATTGATGACTTTGATTTGTTTTTCAAACTCCTTTATTTCGGATTTCAGTTTGGTGATTTTATCATCCAGTTCTTCATCCTCATTTTTTTTCTTTCGAGTCTTTTTATTTGATAAATCGGTTTTCTTTTTATTGATTTCGTTATCCAGATTCTTCCGAAATTTTTCCGTTAACTTGCTATTACTTTCTAAAACCATGTCCCTGAACTTAGTAAGCCACAAGCTCTTATAATCCTTATTCGTATGATCACTAAGCAAAGTTTCAATGGAAGAATAATTCTCTCCTGGATTTTTCACATAGAGAGGATAGGCAAATGCTCTTCCAGCTAAAGTAAATCGGTTTTTCTTTTTTTCAATGGTGCATTTCAATTCGAATCTTGGAATCTGATTCTCTTTTATATCAATAACTTTGTGATCAAATTCCATAGGAAACTTAACATCAAATTTCTGCTTCTCGTCTTTAATTTCTTTGATTTCGAATTCGTTTTCGTTTATGGGGTATGATTGATCCCCAATTCTAAAATGACTGATTTCTAAATAAAGATTATCTGGAACATGATTCATCAAATCGTCTGGGAATTCTGGGAATTTAGCCTTATAATCGGATATGTTTATTTCATTTACTTCTAAAGAAAGAGGAGGGAGCAACTGACTCGACATTTGACAATAGACTTCTTTTTCACCCAATTTTAATTTTAGCAAAGCGTATGGGAGAAGTTTTCCCGAACCTTCCACTTCACCATTCCATTTGAAGTAGAGTTGATCGTTCTTTACACTAAAGGAGCCAATATTAAGACCTTCACCTTTCCCTGCTGCTTGGTAATTAGCTTTATTCTTTATTATCCACGAACGGCCTTCAGCTTCGTTTTTATTTGATTCTGTCACTGTAAAATGTGAGTTTCCGAGCAATTGCTTTTCACCAAAAAATGAAATAATTAGTTTTTGCTCAGGCTTGATGCTTAGCTTGCAAAGCAGTGTTTCTATTTCTGAGTCAGATTTAGGCAGGACAAGTTTGTTCCCTTTTTTGCGAATATCCTCGAATGGATCTATTTGTTCTTTTTTTTTATCCTGAACAATTTTGGTCGCAGGCTTTTGCTTTTCTACTTTTTGAGGTTTTTCATCAGATTCCTTAGGAGAGGGAGAACTCTCTTCAGTCTTGTGCTCATTTTCAGACGACAGGGGAAGAGAAGCTACTGTATTCATGGACTTTTCTTCACGCGTTGAGGTCTGAGTCTCCTCATCCTCTCCATCATTTTCACCTTCTGCTTGGGATGTTTTGTCATCCTTATCCTCTTCGTTTGGTATATTGGGGTTACTTTGCTTATTAAAAAACCAAACTGCAAAAAGAACTAGCAAAGTTAGGATTACGCAGATCCCCAGGAGCTTCAACCAGAAACGAAGCCAGCCGTGCGATGGCTTGCTCTGAAGTTTCCGGCCCCTCTTTTTACCTCTTTGCTTTTTCTCTTTTTCTGTAGGATGATCAGAAGTTTTGAGTTGCTCGGCAAATGAGTAAGTTTCAGATTCCTCTCCAGAACCAATTTCCTTTGCCTGGCGTGGCGGAGGTGCCACAACTGAGGACTGGGGAGTAATACTCGAAGAAGGAGGCTGGACTTGTTGAGATGCAGGAATTTTTCCAGAGCGAGCCGAACTAACAAGTTCGCTATCGTTCGGAGTTCCAAGAGAAGAGCATAAATCGATTTTAACTGAATGGGGATGTCTTCGTATCGCGGTTGCTTCTGGAGTATTATCAAGTACAAATCGCAAGAGACAATCTAAACCAGCGGGTAGTTTTGTAAAATACGTACTGAATGTAACTTTCCATCGCTGAGATTCTGGAATAAGTGAAATAACTTCTTTGGCGAGTGCGAGTGTATCTGTTTGTGGTTGAAAAATAATAGAGATTGGTTTTGACGAATTTTTGATAAGATGCTCTGCAACAACACCCGCCCATCCAGCATCTCCCGTTGTTTTTTTCCAGGTAGCACATGGTTGAATCGCCGTGTTGGCCTCTTTAGGTTTATGCCCTTTCGGAATAACCTTGGCTGTTCCATCCCATTCTGTTCGGCAAAACCCTGGTGTTGCCAGAACAGCAGCCGGTCCTGATGAAATTGTTTCAGTTTCGTCCAACGCAACATGATGAGCCAACTTGTTAGAACGTTGAGTATAATCAAGCCCCGCATCTGCAATTCTTGAAAGCACATGATAGTGCCGCCCACCAACACGAATGCTAAGGTGAGAAAAATTGATCGGATTCAGTTTTGCTTCAGCCGTATGCGGTGGAAAAGCATGACGATAGCCACTCATTGATTCCAATTTGTCTGCCAGGTTTTTTGCCATTCCAGAGGTGCTGACCACCGTGCAAAATCCACGACTACCTGTCTTTAATCCTTCAGGAGCTGAAGTATACAGAATCTCTTGTGTCATGCTCCTGACTCCTTTTGAATTTGTGGCTTCGATGTATTTCCAGATTTGTTTTGCTGTTTTCCTGGAGATGACTTTGATTTGGCAGCAGGAATAAGTTTTGGAACAACCTTATGCAGTGCGTAGAGGAATGGGATTTCTGTCCAACAGGGGCGGATAAGTGAAGGCCGAACCGCAAGCCCGCCCGTCTCTGACACCTCTGGTGCATGCCCCAGGGAACTGACCGGAATATAAGTCACGTCTTCTGAAAAAGACTCCGCAGCATTCACAAATTCCGGGGCATCTTCGAAAATAACTGAGCGAACTTGATTTGAGATATTTTTGATTTGGTCAAGATCAATCATATGTATCCCTTGGCGTGATTGTCGAATCACCTGCGTTGCATTCAATTCCTGGTCACCAAGAAGAAATTTCCAGGCATCGTACTTCGTTACTACAACAATTAAGGGACGCTTATATTTTTCATTTTGTGGAAGCCCTGCTTGTGTTCTGATTCTGCTGGCGGCTTCAAACAACACTTGATCTTGACGATTCGACCAACCATGCTCTCCCATTTGAGGATCGGACGACTCAATCGTACATCTCTGTCGAATTTGAGAATGTTGAGTTGGGTCAAACAGAAAAAATAAAGCTTGAGAATGAGAGAGGTGCTGTGTACCGGGGCTATTTGCACTGACTCCTCCCGGCAAGAAATGTTCTCCAGCATTATCGTACAAACAAATTGTATGAGCTAATAATTTGGATTTATTTCCATAGGGGTGATCTGAGTCTGGTTGAATCGAAAATACGAATGGCTTGGCAAACCAAACTGTTCTTTCATTAATGGAGACTCCTTGATAAAGATCTCCCTCTTTTTCTGTTTTGGGCAAAGCAACAAGTTCATCAGGGTTGGGGTTGAGAAATAGTTTTTCCTCATAATCATTGAGAACTTGATTTGAAATCGGGTCTGCATCGCCAAAAGACAACAGAAAATATTGGCTTAGCATCTTCCTTAACGCCCAAACCATTGAAGCGATATAATAAGATTTTCCTGAACCAGGTGCCCCTAAAATCGAAAAGAATAAAGGCTTCATCTCTAATAATGCACGAGGTACCTTCAAATGACAATTAGGGCAAGCAAGATCACTACACGCAACTCCTTTCATGTCAATGGCTTGTCCGGAAAAATTAAATCGGGATGGCAAGAAACGAAGCTGAGCATCTTCTCCAACTTTTTCGTCTCCAGTAAGATCGGGATGAGCAGAAATCCAGCGAATTTCATGCGGAGCAAATTTATTCCAGCAATGGGGACAAGTTACTTCTGCACGAAGCCCCAGCTTTGCTGTCGACCTATTTAACAAATTCATATTTAATCCTGCAAACCATCTATTCTAAAGTTCCGCTCAACCCGGAAGTATTCATAATAGCACTAAACGCAGGGTAACACCAGTATTTGAAAGATCAGGATTGCAGCATTGATAATAGTCGCATTGAAAAACTGTAAGCAGGCATGCTGGAAGGTTCGGTACGCTGATTTTGAAAGTAATCACCGATCAATGCCCATGCCCATTCGATTTACTTAACTGCGATAATTTGAATTCCAGATACTCATTCAAATCATCAATCAGTTGCCGTTCTGGTTTTGAGAACCAATGCCGTTGTTTTACGAGAAGATCGACCACATCCTGGTATCCCAGTTCTCCAATGAACGGGGTGCGTGGAAGAGCATGCAGCCGGTCGCCGTTGGGGATCGCTTTTCGTAGTTTATCGCTGTCTCGATATTTTGTGACCAGCGGATTCCCTGTGGTGGGTGTCATTAGAATCAACACGAAGTCCCTGGGAGCATGATGAAAAAGTAAATCTTCTTGAAACCAGCCGTTTTCCCAGAGTCCAACTCGGGCATTTCTTATCAGTTGGTCTGCGGGAAATCCTTCTGATCCATTATTATGTGTTGTTTGGGAGGAAAGATTCGAGCCGTATTTCATTTCGATGAAAACGGTTGTCTGCGGATTCTCCCAGGTGAAAACAACATCCACTTCTGTTTTCCCCTCATTCCATTTCAGATGTTCCCGGGGATAAGTTCGTTGTTTTTCCCAGAGTTGAATTTGAAAATTCCGAAAAACCTGCCGACGAAATCGTTCTGTTCCCAACGCAGCATTCAACAAATCCGGCAACCACCACCGAGGATTAAGAATCTTCAGTACCCCAAACAAGTTCCCGGTCACCACATCTTCACTGGTCGGGCGAACAATCAAAGGACAGCGAACTTCTCCCTTTTTGGCTGGTTCACACAGGCAGCCTCCCTTGCTACCAAGTTCTGTCAGCATGCCGTGGCTCCATTTAATTCCATCAAGTCAGATGTTTCTGCACAACTTGTTCGCTGCGGCTTCCAATCTTTGCACTGTTGTCTGAAAGCACAGATGGAACAATTCATTGGTGTTTCCACCGGATAGAAGATTTTGTTCGAGATGGCTCGTTCCACATGTTCAACCAAATCTCCCAATCTGCCGACATCGATTTCGTTCCGGGCTGTTTTTATCCTTTGCAACTTCGGCTTCACCGTTTTCACCAGAACCGTGAATTCAACCGTGGGCCATTCATCATATTTTTCTCGAAGTGCAAGAACGTAGCAGGTCGCCTGCAACGACATTTCAACTTCTGAATTTCCGTAAGATCGCCCCGAAGTTTTGAATTCATTCACTTTGAGAATCCCGGCTTCACGTGTAACCAGGTCAACAAATGCCAGCAGGGGAAGTTCAAGAAAATTTCCTTCGCTGGTTTGCAGGGGAACGAGAAACCGTTGTTCGACGGCAACAATCTCAGTCGGAGGCGGTTCTTTCAGGTAGAGCTTCAATAGTTCCAAACCTTTCGCGATTAAATCATCACGAGATTCTTTTGGTTTGTACTCCACAACTTCATCTTTTTCACGAAGATGCCAGTTCTCCAGAAAACTTTGTTGAACATCATCCCAACCAATATTCCTGCCGTTTTTCAAGCTGCCGTGGTAAATCGCCAAGGCGTGATGAAAGGCTGAGCCGAGAATCAAACCGCTGCCGACCGATTTTCGTGGTATCTTCAGGACACGTTCAAAATAGTATTGAAGCGGACAGCGAAGATACTGATTGATCGCACTGAAACTCCAATGAGCACGAGGTTCCTTTCGCATTGCTCAATCTCCTTTTGGTTTGTTGATCAATGTGAGTTAAACAGAACGCCGCTGGGAAGTATTCCCGTTACTCTCGGCTGTCAGATCATCCAGCACGATGCCCGCTTCTTCTTTGGACAAGTCATACAAGCCAACTTCTCGCCCGACAATTTGCCCTACTCGTTGTTCCAATTGCGGCGTTGTCAGCCCTTGCCGTTTCCCAAGCGTCAGCAGATACTGAATCTGCTTATTGGTCGCTGCGGAAAAGTCTCCCCGATTCCCGCTACGAGCAGCACCATTTCCATTTCCAGAGGAAGAAGTTCGAGGAACATTTCGACCTGTTCGACCATTCCCGAAAGAACGCTGCGGAGCAGGAGCAGGTCTACTGGGTGGTGTAGCATCCCGACTGGCAACAGCCGTTTCTTCCTCGTACCGGGCAACCTGTTGATGCAGAGATTCTTCAGCTAGATCATAAAGTTCTTTGATCTTCTCCACGACCATTTCCGGATCATCCAACGGCACACAAACTTCCCCTTCCAGATTCACGCTGAATCCCGTGCTGTTATAATCCCTGGAAACTTTCCGACTCAGTCCC
Source organism: Planctomycetota bacterium (assembly GCA_024278285.1). Lineage (GTDB taxonomy): Bacteria > Planctomycetota > Planctomycetia > Planctomycetales > Planctomycetaceae > Rubinisphaera. The sequence continues at coordinate 9,322 of JAJRTM010000164.1, read as the reverse complement.
ACATTCACTTTAAGCATTTTGGTATTCCCTTCGTTCAGAGTTAAATTTCACTGAACTGAATACCCGGGTTGTTGTGGTGATACGTTGGGATTTTAGGACTTCATTTTGATTCACACAAAAGGTAATTGATTGAAGGTCATCATCCCTTGTAAGCTTGTAACCGGAGTCAGTATGATCATAAGGGGCTGATTGAAAACTGATTCTCGTATAACGTTAGGGCATCGATAATTATTGCTCTCTTGCTACAGAGTACCGGTGTGTCAAACGACTGTTGCTCTGGGGAACGAAAGGATAAGTATGGATACGTGTTTGTTTTCTGGGGATGATCTCAATTCATCGACCAAGGTTGAACATACCATCCCTGAATCGCTAGGAGGTCGTGTCACGTCAAGGCGTGTTACAAGCTCATGTTTCAATGAAAAATGGGGAAACATAACTATTGCTGCCCTAAAAGCTCCTTATGCTCTTCTGATGAATAAACTAGGGCCGCTTCTTCCGACTGCCCATAAAACCCGACTGATTCAAATCGATGTGGCGGGAGAAGTTCCAGGGCTCAGCTTAGATAAGGAAGGAGTCATGACGCGGGAAGGTTTTCAAGTTGCCGCGAGAGATCCGGTAACTAAGCGACCGCGAGCGTTTGTAGGAACAGATGAAAAAGGAATGCGGAAGAACATTCGGCAACTTGGTGTCAAAGATGATCAAATAACAAAATCTATCCTTCCAGCTACTACAGCCAACCACTTCTTGATGGGAAAAGTTCCAATCATTAGTGCAGAGATCGAACTGGCGTCATTAATAGCAACGCTACTGACATTTGATGAGTTATTGTATGGAAGTCCTAACCGGTTCACTCGATCAGTGGAATTTGCTCCAATTAGGAAATTTGTTTGGTCTGCGGTGAAGAATGGGAGTTTTGGTGACAGTAAAAAGTTGAGTTGCTACTCTCTTGGGCTTCAGTATGAAAACCTCCCGAAATTACTTAAATTAAGAGACCAGGTTTCACATCCCAAATCTGCTTTCGAGCACGTTCTTTTTGCATCCGCCAATTTCGCCACACGTACAGTTGATCTCGTTTGGCTGGTACATGGCTTCGATCCACACGGATTCCGAGTGCACGACTGGCAAGGGGGAAGTTTTACTCATGTTATTGTCAACGGTATTTTAAAGGACACGACTTGTAGCGGGCTTGTGGAAATCCCTACATCCAGTCTCTTGTGCCGCCCAACTAACCGGTGTGCGTTTCGTGAAAAGGCACTAAGTCAGCAAGAAGGAGAAGCGATCTTGAATGAAATATCCAAGAAGCGTCTTGAAGCATGTGAAAAGGCTGTCTATCTGGTCGAGATGACTGCCGATGATTTCATCATCGAAATGTTGAAAAATGCAGGCAATATCATTGGAGGAAATACACCACTAAAAGAAATCGTCATCCACCGTTTGTGTGGCAGGTATGGTAGGAAAGCCAACGATTCAGGTTTCAAAGATGAGATAGAACAAATTGTCAATTCGCATCTGAATAGTTTGCCAAAGGCGAAATCAGAACAGTGCTATTCAGTTGAAGATGAAAGCAACGTCGTCGAATGGGATGTATGGTTGGCATTCTACAGAAAGTGCCTGGATGAGGTTGTAAGTTGGTATGGAAATCCAGGCGATGGTTTTATCGACAACACAGGCATGGTGAATGAGTCTGTAAATTCAAGGAAGTTAGGCCGTCTGCCGGATGTTTCTAATTGACCTTATGTTACTATCGTAAAACTCCAATACAAATGCCTGAATCCGTTCAGGGCATTGTACCGGAGTTTAATTGTCAATGGTGGGTTTCCGGGAAAATCATCCCGCCATTTCTACCGCCATTGTCCAGGCATTTGCCTTCAATTTGGCTCCGCTTCCGAACCAGGCTGATTCCAACCGTCTGCTCGCTTTTTCCTGATCCGTTCGCCCTCTTGTGGATCGATGATGATCGACAAATTCGGTGACTGCGTTGAAAGCCGCCCAGGTGGTCAGTTTTGTTTCCGGGATATTTTGACCGCGTCCATGTTCGAAAAGATGGAAAAGTTCTTTTCGTATATTTGCCGACCTCTGGTTTTTGCTTTCTGGATTATCCGGGTACAACATTGAAAAATATGTTTCCAGTTGCCCGCGTGTTGGATAGTGCCAGGCGAGACGATTGATTCGGCGATCTAAATTCCCATAAAAGGTTTTTGCAAGTCCAAGAATCTCATGAGCCTCAGCAACTTTGGCTTCTAAGTCCCCTTTGTGAATAATCGAAACCCCGTGCCCTCGACTTTTTCGCTCTGCCATCCCCAGCGTGTTGGCACAAACAACTCGAATCGGCGTGAAGAAAACCCGCAGTGCAGAACTTCCATCATGCGAGTTGCTTAAAAGCAAAAATTGCTCGGTCACATCTTCAGATTCCTTGACCCGAATTTCCCCCGGCAACTTCGCCAGCATCCAAATCTTTTCACCTTGCCCCAAAGCCCCGGCAGTGTGATATCGGATTTCTCCATCAGCCACCATAGCATCAAGAAATCCAAAACACTGATGATTCTGCACAGGCTGGTAACTGTTACCAACCACTCCCAGAACGGCATTGCTGTCAGTCCGAATGACCGCCTTCCGTTTAGGAACCGGAATTCCATTGGTCGTGATCAATGGTTCCAACTGAACCACGTAATCCAAACCCGCAGCAGAAATAGCCTCAGCCGCATTCGCCGGTTTCTCCAGCTTCGTTCCCAACCCATGCCAGGGAGTTTCCCCAGCATACATCATAGCAGTTTGCCCGTTTGTAATCGCAAGATCGTGTGACATTCGCAGGTACTCCAATATTAAAGGTGTGTTATAACCTTTAATACCCACACGATTGTCTGATTACTTACACATGGTTGATTTCAAAATCGCCCAAAGAGGTCACAAACCGATTCTACGCCCACCGGTTGCCTCTCTACTTCAGAATTATAAACAGAGTGAGACGGACTTGCTTTAGTTGCGTTGAGGAAAATGCCGTTTAGATTTCTGCACGTTGCTCAATAAGTGTTTCAATTTCTGTGGCAATCTCATTGTAGATTGGCACCGTAGCTCCAAGCTCTTCAATTCGAATGACAACAGCAAAGTCGGTCGGCTTAACTTGACGTCCCCATTTTTTTGTGGCTGAGATTGCCAATGTATAGTGATTTGCACTGAATTCATTTTTGTGTTTATTCCACTCATGCCAATCGTGTTGAATTGTGCCTCGGGAACGGAAAGTTGATTTGTGTTCGAAATTCAATTCATCCGTTGAATTCAGAAGCTCTATTTCCTCATCAGTACTGTCAGTCCCATCTTCAATAGAAAATGAATCCAAGACCCGATCTCGATCAACATCACCTCGAAACATTCGCCATTTCAAATCGATGCCGTAATAATTTTCCAGCCCCCATTTCTGCACTTCTGGGTTATGTGAAACGGTAACTGTGATCCGTTTTTTCCTAGATGATTCTGATAACTTTTCAGGAATCGGAATATCGAAGAAAGCGACTTGGCCTGCTTCCAATTTATCCTGATGAAAAAGCAAAACCGAATAGTCATCACAATCGGTTGCTCGTGTCGAATCTGGCTGTCCGTACCCGAGCAAGTCTAACCATCGTTTTTTTCCAATTAGCTCCAGCCGTTCTTTTACTTGTTCCAAGTCACCACGATACGTGGCAGAGTTGACCAAAAAAGCCTTCAGTAATGGAGCACTCACATGCTCAAGATCCAGGTCAGTCAATTCATATAACAGTTGGGCAAGCTTGTGAGAAACACGCGGTGCAGCAAAGCTCGTTCCATAACTGCTGGTTGCTGCTGGGGATAACCGATGGCTAGCCATCACGATGTTTGTCCCGATGTTGGAGTTAACCCAATTTTGTTCTGTATGTTGGATCAAATTACCGCCGAATTCAACCAAATCGGGTTTCAATTCTTTCTTGATGCCCGGACCTGAACGCGTAAACGGCGAAGGTTCATGCTCCAAGGCAATTGTGGTTTCAGCAGATGACGCAACCAATGTTCCCGCTACAATTGATCCTACACTTAAAGCAAGTCCGGCTTGTCCTGGGTCGAGAATTCGAGATTCTTCATCACAAAGATAATCCGGGTACGAATTACCTGACTGAAGGTAATCTCGAATTTGATCCAAATGAAGATTGCCTGTAGAAACGACAAAAATAATGTCATGTTTCTGGCTTAGTTGGTCAAGCTTTCGTGCCGTCCAAGAGCTTCGTGGTTGAGTCCGTTTACCATGTTGATTCCATTTCATTGCCATATTAGCAACTGATAAATTAAAGATCCTGACTCCATGCGGCACGAATTCTTCAACAACTTCTTCAATCACTTTGGAGAACAGGCACTCTTCTTCAATTTGATTGGAAGCGTCCAAAATACGGGCACTGGCAATCCAGGCTTTTGCCTCGTTCTCAGCCCCCTCGTGGAGGTTGATTGCATAGTAGGCAGCCAGAGAAGCTACGCCCGAACCATGTCCATTTTCATCAGATGGAATCTCGGGAGCCTGCTTGAGAAAAGACTTGAGCATGTCTTCTTTCGCGACAGGTTCTAAAAATGGATTTCCAGATGAGACTCCTGAATCAATAATGCATATCGTCGGAGCATTTTCATCAGGAGGAGTAATTTTCCCAAGTTTGCTAAATTGAAAGTTATCCCAAACAGTCTTGATAGTCTGAAAGTTGGGCTTGGCCTCAAACCAGGAAATTGGAACCTGCCACTTGTCTTCCTCAACCAGCCTGCGGAACATGTCGCCTGCGCAACGAATGACAGCCCTGCAGATCCCCTCACCTTCCTGATGCTGGAAAAGCGTGCCATGAACTCCGCTCGCAAAGGCATTTTTGAGGTCCGAAAGAATTGTGGCTATCCCAGTTCGTCGTTGAATCTTCCCTTTGGCAAGAGACTGAATTTCGATTTCACAAATGATGGTCTTTTTCTTGACCATAGAATCATAATCGGCAAAAAACTCATCACTCAGCCGATCCTTTGGTTCGCCTTGTACAAAATCTTCAATTCGAACAAGATCCTGATTATCTACATAGTCATTCTCGGGTGAGGCAGCTTCCAACTTTTGAATTTTCTTCGTGAACTTATCGAAGCTGTCTGAGGTCGGAATCGCAAGCGTTATCTTATCGGAACGGTCAACCAGCGGCTTGAGTCCTATTCCACTCAGCGACACGGGACCGTCATGGGTTATTTTATAGAAGATAACCTTCCGCTGTTCGTCATTTAAACTCTTCAAGTGAGTACTCAGCCCTTCGACTTTCACGCCGAGAATTTTAGCCAGTTCGCTTCGCTTGCCAAGATATTCAGGAGGCAACGGAATAGGGTGTGACTTCTCTGGTCTTCGTTTTTGAAATGTGGGACCAGCGAGTATAATCGGCGGATAGTCGTTATTCATTCAGGCTCTGCTCGTTCGCGGTTCATGGCTGCCATCATACTTCGCATGTACTTCAGTTCTTCAGAAATTTGCGGAAGGGTCAGTTGCTTTCTGTCTTCCAGAATCATCGATTTGATTGATTCAATAAGTAGTTGTTCAATTTGTGCAAACGATAGCCCCGCTGTTTTTTTGACAAGCGAGTCGAGCGAACCTTTGAAGGGTATTCCATTGAGGTGTTGTTGAATATATTTTTTGCGAAGCACAGGGGACGGTTTATCAAAGAGAACCACATCATCAAATCGCCGCCAGATCGCTGGGTCAAGAAGGTATTGGTGATTGCTTGCTCCAATCAGAATACTCTCTTTAGAGGCAAATGTATCCATTGCCTGTAGAAAACTGTTGACGACTCGTTTCAGTTCGCCAATATCCCTCGTATCATCCCGAGATTTGGCAACGGTATCGATTTCATCAAATAGAACGACCATCGGCGTTTCCATTGCGGTATCAAATACCTGCTGCAAGTGGGATGCCGTATCGCCCAAGTAGCTTGAAACTAATGCACTGAGCCGAACAACGCCAACTTTCAAATTGAACTGGTTTGCCAGGTAATGAGCAGTCAGTGTCTTCCCACAGCCAGGTGGTCCCCAGAAAAGCAATTTCGATTTCGGGGAATAACCGTGGCGAGCCAGTTTCGCTGTATTTTGACGTTCGTTAATAAACCGCTCAATTCGCCTCTTCGTGGAATCTTCAAGCAGGAGGTGTTCAGTGCTGGCAGGTTCGTGATAGATGGTCAGAAGTTGCTCACCGGAACGCCGATCCCGTGGCAAGGCTGTTAGTTGCCTTCTTGATGGATGAGTTGATTTATTTGAACTTGTGCCAAGTGCGGATCGAAGCTCTTTTGCGAGACCGTGCTGATTGGCTGCAAGCTGGTCGGTAATAATGGACTCAGCAACTTTTCGAAAGGCAACGTCATTCTGATCTCGGAAGGCTCGAAAAAGCCGTCTAAGAAAATCAACGTCCGTTATCTGTCTGTTTCCTGTACTTGCCATGTTTTGTCAAACCATATCCTGAAGTGAAAGTTCCTCCCGATTGCATTTCTTTTATCGGCTTTATCAAGGTCTAAAACTACACATTCTCCCAGCTTCCAATAGCCTGAATGCCGCATTTCTCATTTGATTCTACACAGCCCAGGATTAGTCGTCTACGCCTACCAGAAGAGCCCTGTCAAAATTCATTTGATCTGAGTGCTCCGCTTTGCTGGAAGAATTTGTGATTGAGTTCGTTATTCCGATCAATCCACTTAATACAACAAGTGCTTGGATTTAGCACCTGTTTTCATAGAGTGACACAAACGTTTTCCTCTGTTCTATGCTTGGAATATTGTCGAGCGATGAATTTCAAGGCCATCGAGATCAGGTCGAAACTTTTCGGGAAGTTTAATTGGTTGCCCTTCAAAGGGAAGAAAAGATTGTTCCAGCACTTTATTTGTTGTTGCTTCTCGAAGCTCTTTTGAAAGGAGCATTTGCCACTGTTCATCAAATGAAATTAACCCCCGATCAAAGGCTTTATCGTGAAGAGCATTTAAGCACAATCCGTTTCGTGGATCGACTCGACGTTCGGGGTATGAACTCCATGGAAGCACATGGCTTGCGATAAGCAGCGATGGGATTGAAATTCCGGTTACACAACAACGCGATTCATAACAGGCAAGAATTGTTTTGCGAAAAAAACGTTGGGCAAGCCGAACACTGACCAGTTTCTTTCCTGCAGTAGAGCCCTTGAATTCAGAAATATCGGACTCTGTTTTTACAGGTGATGATAACCCTAGGTTTTCTCGCAAAAGTTCACTTTCTTCTGCAAGTCGCTCCCAGTTGGAATGAAATTCGCTCCATACAACTTTATCGAGTTTTGACGTACTTGCAAGTCCTTTAACGCCTCGTTGTTGATGGTATGGGTCAAGTGATGCAAGATTGCAAAGTTTCATTGAAACACTTGAAGGTGTCCGATCAATCCCTTTGGCAAGTTGTATCACTTCAGGATTTGCATTGTGAAACTTCCCAAATGGAAGTTGGCAATAAAGGTTCATCGCCAAGATCAATTCATTTCGGTTCCAGTTGCGTCTTCCCATTGTTCTTCCCAGATAGAATACGACGACTAAATTAAAATCAAATTGCGAGCGAAACTCACAAAAAACATCTGATTGAAAAAGCGATTGGAGAGACGACTGTTATTATGCCATATTCACTGTTAAAGACCAGGGCAAGCAGTAGTATCTCTGGAGCTTTCATTAGATTTGGTTCTCATTGAGCAGAAAGGATGTGTTATTGAAACAGGAGAGTTGCGGGTGGTTATTCGGATTCCATTTCGGACAGGGAATGGAATTTCTCGGAATTGATTTTTGCTGAGATTTCTTTTCAGGGTGTGATTCCAGGCGGCTTGTTCCTTTTTTGATTGCCTGGAAAATTCGTTGCCGTTTGGTGCGGAGATTGTCAGGTGGGGTAGGATGAAGAAAGTGGTTTTGCTTTCTGATGACTTCAGCAGGCTACAGCGATCAACTTCTGTTTGCTGAATTGTTTCCAGTTCTTTCAGGTTTCCCTGCTTCAAGAGTTTGATCGCTTCTGGTCTTCTGATTTCAGTCATCGTTATTCTTTTTGAACTTTGCTGATTGAAATGCCAGGTGCTGAATGGAATAAGCGTGCCATTCTGGATGATGACACCTTCGTATTCGAACGCCACGATCATTGGGTTTGCTTCCTGGTTTTTCTGGTATCGCCATCCATTTTTGAACTGCATACTCAGGAGTCGATACCATCCTGCCCGACATTTCTGGATCACAGCTTCGAACTGCATGGTATTCTCAGGTGAGTAGACAACAAAAAGAGGATTGAGATACCAAAAACCAGACAGCTTATTCATCCTGATTCGGGCAGCCTCTTTTTGAGGAGCCATCCCGGGATATTCGAAATCAGGTTTGATTTCTCTGATTTCGATGTTGATTGTCTGCTCATCAACGAAATCGTTTTCTGTCAGGTAGACTGTTTTCATCAAACTGTTCCAGTTGCGTTAAGTGTTAAATGTCACTGCATGAAATGATCATGCAGTGACGCACATTTTCAGGTACACCGATAACGGAATTGGTCAATGCTTGATCGTTTCCGGGACAGAAGTGGGCAGGTCATTCGAGTTGCCAGATTCTATACGGGCAACAGCGGTTCGCAGGAACCATGTCACGTACTCTTTCAGGCTCATATCAGATAGACGAGCCATGTGATGAATGTGAGCATGGACTTCTTTGGGAATTGGTAAACTGAGCCAGGAATACTTTGGTGGTAAAACACTGGACTTCGTTCTTGTTGTTCCAACAGGACCTTTTACTGTCGGGATAATCTCATTCGTTTTTGTCATCATATTCTTCCTTCATATCAGGTAAGTAAAATCCTTTGATCTTCTCAGGCTTCTTTTAATTCCTCTGTTTGAATCCTTATGTTTTAGTTATTCCCTGTATTCTTGATATTATTCCTGTCATCCTGTTTCTTCTTATGAATCTTCTGTTCCTGTATATTATTCTTGTTGTTCTTAATCTTGTTTTCATATTCATGTTCATTCTTATTCTCATCCTGGTTCTCATAGTTCTACTTATTCTTTTTCTGATTCTTCTTCATTTGGCTCTTTTTGAAAATGGCAATGATTCTCTTCTTCAGTTTGGTGACAGAGTCGTCAATCACGCTTCGTTTTTATTGGGCAACGAGCTAACCAGGATTCGCCAACGTTTTGAGGTTCACCAACGTCTTGGGATTCACCACGTTTTTGAGATTCACTTCTATCTCTACCATCAAAACGAATCATTCAATCACTAGCGTGATAAAGTGAAGCATCAATCCAAAAGAAAAACCTCGTGTCCCAAATGGAACACGAGGCTGAAATAGAATT
>JAJRTM010000163.1 GCA_024278285.1 Planctomycetota bacterium | reverse complement strand
GCTGATTCGATTTTATTCGTAGCTCAAAACAATTCTTTTGAAATACCCGCCCCCATTTGCGCAGTATTTTATTGATCGTGTACTAAACGGTATGATTCATTGAAGATAACTATTCAGCGGATCGGGTAGCACAGACAATCCCGTTCAGGGTTGTCTGTGTTGCGAAGCAACCCGAGGAATTTATTTTCAGGCAACGCTTTTTTTATTCTCAACCCTTTCACTCAATGCCTCGGGTGCCTGACGGCACTCAGGGCGGATTGGGCGGAATTCCTCTGAGCATTCAAACCTTTCATAAAACAATCTGGCCCCAGCCACCTTCCACTGAATAGTTACCATTGAAGTTACGTTTCCTTGCTGAAATAATTTACGTACCGTTCGTAAACTCTTATCGTTAGTAGCATAGGGTTCGCAATGGTCTTGGTTCAGCGGGAATCGTGGTATTGTTTGAGAATTTGATGTCTCGAAATACAAAAAAGAGCCTGCCCCACTTGGGACAGACTCTTTTTCGAAAGGAGACGAGAGATTCGTTGTTTTCGTTGCCGGTTACCTTGTCGTTGGCACGGTTCCAGCAGCCTGCTTGACTCTGTTATTTTTAGTGCCAGGCAGGGTTGTTCCCGTTTGTTGAATTTTGTTGGTGTAGTTTCCGGTTTGAGTCGTCTTGTTTCCGCCGGAAGAGATGTTTGTCAGGTAGTTGTCTACTCGTGTTTGTTTTTTCAAATTATCAAACACTTGAGCGATACGTTCCTGCGTTTTTTCTTCCGAAAGTTGATCGTACAATTGTTCGGAGACTTCGCTGATATCTGTGACAACCTGCTTGGTGTGTCCTTCACACTTCAGGATGACGTAGTTGCTGCCAACTTGAATCAGCCCGGAAATCTCATTCGGTTTCAGGCGGAAGGCGGCGTCTTCGACTGCTCGATTATCTGCATTACCCGAGTAACGTGAGATCGGTGGGATCGAGCCACCCAGGGATTTTGAGTTTGGTTCAATGGAGTGATCACGAGCCAAGCGTTCGAATTCTTCTGGATTTCGTTTTGCCTGTTCCCAAACTTCACCTGCCCGGCGGAAATTATCCATCATAATCATCCGGACTCGAACCCGAGGACCGTAATTGCGTTGGAAAGCCCGCTGCATATCACTTTCGCTGACTTGAATTTCTTCCCCGGCGAGTTTACGTAACGCAATCATTGGCCAGATCACATCTCGGCGATATTGTACCGGGCTGAGGTCGCGTTCGGCTTGCAGCATTTGATACCAGGTATCTGGGGGAAGATTAAAACGCTTGGCGATTTTAATAACTTCCTGATTCAATTCTGCTTCGGTGATGGTCAGATTTCTCTTTTCCATTTCTTGCAGAATGATCGTGCGATTGATCATGTTTTCAAGGACTTCTTTACCGATGCGATCAAAACATTCCCGAGCCACAACATCGTAAGGAATCGGCTTGCCGTTCACGCTGGCTAATGTCGGGGTCGATGCGTTTAAACTCGCTTTACCCGAAGCATCTGTGGGGGCTGCCGCTGGCTCTGCCCGAAATATTTGAATCATGACGGCTGCCCCTGCAATAAGGATTGCCGTTCCGCCGATCATTTTTAACCATGACGTTGTGCGGCTGCCAACTGTTGTAGAGTGAGTCCCTTCACTCATGAGAATCGTTCTCCTTCGTTGATTTTTATCGTTTAATTTACCGATGTGAAATCATTCCATCAACATTCAAATTGATGGCAGTATGCGACACCAGAAACAAGCAGGGGTGAAACAGTTGTTATCGTAAACAATCTGCCCCCCAGCAAACGGCGAGGTTATAACGGTGATCGGCTTTGGAGGTCAACAGCGATTTTTCTGATTTTATCGATTCGGCAAGCCGTAAGCATTCTCCGTGTATAAAAATAGACATATTCGGTCTCCATTTTTTGCCCTTTGCTTCTTTTGGGCCTATTTGTTGAGTGTGGAATTGGGCAATGGCGCGCAAATTCCATCTATATAGTGTAAGAAAACAGAGTCGGGACAGCGGGGCCGCCTATTTCAACAGGCGAGCTAAATGGGCATGGGAGCCAGAAAATGAGCAACAAACAGAGTGCAACCGTCATAGAAAATCAACTCCAGACACTGGTTTTGAAGCCAGTCAGAGAGCAAAGCGGTGCTTGTCTCAAAGTGTTATCCAAAGGCGAATTCCTGATTGGTTCAGCCGAGCATTGCGATTTTCAGCTTTCGTTCGATGGAATTGCCCCTGAACATTGCAAACTGGAATATGATGGCAACAGAGCCATTCTGCATGCGATAGACTCCCGAATTTGGGTTAACGATGGTCCTGCAAACGGAATCTCGCTGCGGAAGAAAGACCGTATTTCGATTGGCCCGATCAATTTCATTTTTGAATATTCACAATCCGTCCAGCCTGCTCCCACCGCTGAGTTGATGACCAATCAAGATGATGACACGCTGCAATCTGAGGACCAACTGCTACAGTCGTTACAGCGAGCCATTTCACAAGGGCTAATTGATCCCCGCGCAATCGCAGAGCTCAACCCTGAAGAAACCCCAGCAGATTCAGCATCGACCGAAAAGGTACTTGATGAACTGAACCAGGCGATTCGTCAGTCGCAAAAACAACAAGCCGAGCATCAGCAGGAACTGAGCCAGCTTCAAGAAAAATCAGCAGAAAAAATTGAAGGGTTGCAGGG
>JAJRTM010000162.1 GCA_024278285.1 Planctomycetota bacterium | reverse complement strand
TCAGAAACCACATTCTCGGCTTCTTGTTGCGGGGCAACTCAGACGCGATGCGTCTGAGCCATCCCTGTTTTGAAATGAGACAGTAATTGTTCGAGTGATACTAAGATGAGCCACTGAGATGCAGGAAGAACTTTTTTTAATCTGCGCTACTAACATTTAAAGTTTACGATGCTTGCGCAAATTATTTCAAAACGAGAACAGAACACCAATGAGACATACGAGTTAAATATCGATTCCTTGTGTTACCTGTTTTTGTTTTTTTACCACGAAGACTCGAAGAGACCAAAAAAGAAGAAAATTGGAACAGAAACCATGCCTGGAAATTAATTCGCGAAAATTCACGTTTATTCGCGGTTCGACATCTGCTCAAAAAGCAAACCGGTTTACGCAGTCGCCTTCGGCTTGCCGTTAAACAATTTTCCTCTTCTTTCGTGTGTTTCGTTTCTTTCGTGGTTCAAATCTTTGTTTGGTTGCGGCAATGCCGCGCTGGGAAGAACTTGCATTTCGTTTAACTGTTGCGTCTGCGATATTCTCTTGGTGAGGTGCCTTGGTAGCTGCGAAACTGTCGTGCAAAATAGTTGCTGTCGTTGAAGCCCACTTCGTAGGCAATATTGGTAATGTTTTGCGTTGTGTTTCGAAGCAAATCGGATGCACGATTGATACGAATCTGAATGAGATACGCAATGGGAGAGCAACCAGTTGCGGCTTCGAACGCGCGCAGGAAACTGCGTTTCGACATATCGGCAATACCGACAAGTTCTTCGAGGTTGACATTTTGCTGGTAGTTGTCTTCCAGATGCGTAATTGTTTGTCCAATTCGTAAAAGTTCGCGGGAATTCTCATTTTGAGAACGATCATAGCACCGCGAAACGTGTCCAGCCAGTTGCATAAACAGAGCGGTTGCCAGGAAACGAAATCCGGCTTTACGATTTTCCAATTCAACATCGAGCTGATCGCATAGATTAATCACGTTTTTGAGATCGCTGGACGAAAGCCGCAAGCGGCTTTTAAACTGGTGTCGCTTACGCCACGCAGGTTCTAAATGAAAAAGTGCGTGGTAGCCGGGCAGCGAAGGGAGATCCATGAAATCAAAAGAGAGATCGTCTTGATCGAACAGGATGTTAATCAACCGCAGGTTATCGGTGGTGTGGTAATCGTGGATCTGCCCGTTACTGATGACAAAAGTATCTCCTTTTGCGAGCTGCCAGGTATCTTCGCCGGTGACGTGCAATCCGCTTCCGCCGGTGATAATCACGATTTCAGAGAAATTGTGCGTGTGCAGCCCGAACGGCTCCTGAGGGTCTCGACGCTCGACACAAACTGGAAAGCCATCAGCGTGGAACCAGTCTTCTTTTTTTAGAATTTTCATTTTTCAGGCCAGGATGATAGGTGAAGGGAACGTTTGTTAACTCAAAAACATCCTATTGAACGGAGGGTAGACATTCTTACCAAATGCACAATACGGCCTGTTCAAACCAGACAGACAGGAATGCCTGTGCTTCTTTTGAATGAATAGAAGTCCCTAAAAGAGGACAATTACGATTCTATTTTGGCACTATTGTGCTAATTACTGGCAAGATAATCAAGGTCTTTATGTCAATTGCTTGATAAAATCGGCTTAACACATCAGCATGTGTTCCTGCAACAATCTCGGTTATAAGGTGTCTAGTATAGATGGAGAATTGCGTCGTGCAAGAGAAACAGATTGAACAAGCCTACCAGCTTGCAAGCCAGCGGTATGCTACGCTGGGGGTATCGGCTGAGGCGGCAGTCAGCAAGTTGGCATCCGTTGCGATTTCGCTGCATTGCTGGCAAGGTGACGATGTTGCAGGCTTTGAAGATAACAGCGATGAGATTGGTGGCGGGTTGGCTGTTACCGGAAATTATCCTGGGAAAGCTCGCACACCCGATGAATTACGATCTGATCTGGAAAAGGCTTATTCGCTGATCCCGGGCAATCACCGGCTTAATCTGCACGCCAGCTACGGCGAATTTAATGGTCCGGTTGATCGTGATCAGGTTGGTCCTGAACATTTTCAAGGTTGGATTGAATGGGCGAAAGAGCAGGGAGTGAGCCTCGACTTCAATCCGACTTTTTTCGCACATGAAAAAGCAGATGACGGGTTTACGCTTGCCCATCAGGATGCGGGGATTCGTCAATTCTGGATTGAGCACGGGATTGCCTGCAGAAAAATTGCGGCAGCAATGGGGGCAGCGCAATCGACTGCGTGCGTGACAAACTTCTGGGTACCTGATGGCTATAAAGATACGCCTGCCAGTCGCCTGCAACCTCGGCAGTGGTTGGCGGAATCTCTGGATGCGATTTTTGAGGAGAAAATTGATCCGCGACTGAACCTGGATGCTGTCGAATGCAAGTTATTCGGTTTAGGTTCGGAAAGTTATGTTGTTGGTTCGCATGAATTTTATTTGGGCTACGCGATAACTCGTAAGAAACTACTTTGCCTGGATGCAGGACACTTTCACCCGACAGAAGTTGTTTCCGATAAACTTTCCTCCGTGTTGATGTACTTGCCTGAAATCTTGCTGCATATCAGCCGTGGGGTCCGCTGGGATAGCGATCACGTGGTGACGTTGACAGACGAAGTACAGGCGATTGCCCAGGAACTTGTC
>JAJRTM010000161.1 GCA_024278285.1 Planctomycetota bacterium | reverse complement strand
TAACGGTTTCTCTGCTGAAGTTTTATAATGATCCTGCTCAATAGTTAGTTCAAAACGAGGCTCTTCTTTTTCTATTGCAAGCAGATAAAAATAGCGTAGTCCAAAATGACCGTAACGATCAATTACTTCAAGAGAATACTGACCATCAGCCGGTGCTTTCCAATTGATATCGACATCAAGATTTGTCTTGGCTATATCATCCCCCTGCTTGAGAACTTTACCGTCCGGATTTTTGATCATCAAAACGGGATCGAGTAATGATTCATATTTTCTGGCATATACTTGCAAGCGAAAAGTATCGTTCTTCTTTGCCTTGATTGTGTGGATGCTCTTTTGTGATCGTGTTTGAATTAAGCCAAAACGCGTTGAAGGAACAGCGAGTGGATTATTGTTGGACTTGAAGTATTCGATTTTTACAGGAGTATCGATCCCTTGATGCAGTTGATGCAGTCCTGGTGCAGCCAGCGGTGCTGAGGCAAGCTGAAAAAAGAGTTCTGCTTTTCCTGAAAGATTCCAGCCCGATCGAGCGGATTTTTTCTGGCCCCCATCATAAACTTCAAATTGATACGCAAGAAAAGTGGTTTTCGTCAACGTTAATCGATAGATATCATTCGCCCCACCCGCAAAATTGATCGAACTATTCGGTTTTGAAGGAAAGCAAAAAACTCGGACGTAGTAGTTGCCATCGCGAGTGGCACGATAACGAAGCAGCGAATCGTTGCCGTGGTCGTCATCGTTCTGGACGAGGACAAATCGTCGTTCATCGAGAATTTGCAGGACCGTATCCATCGGCGCCCCAAGCGAATGATGGGCATCAATCGAAGCGATTAACATCTCTCCTTTTTTGAGAGCAATCTGATAAGTATCAACCTCACCCGACTTACTCAGGATTCCGTTAATGGTGACAGGCAGCGTTTCAATTTTCCCGGCTGTTGCTAAATCGTTATTCGGTTCTTTCTCACTGATTTCCGGGAGTGTTCCCACGAGAATCGGCAGGAGAGAACCAGCACCAGATTTGTTATAAAACCGAAGCCAGTGCAACCCCGCGGCTGCCTTGTTATTTGCAGTGAGGGTTAGCTGATCGCCTTTTTCTGATACTGTCAGTTTCTCAAAATTCGCACAACTGCTCCAGACAGACAAAGGCAATTCTCCCGGTTTGCCGTTCAGTTTAATTTGTGCCGTTTTCCCCTGCTGGACGCCAGCCGGAAAAATGGATACAACTGCAGGCGGGATTTCTGCAGACAAAGTTGCCCCTGGACAGATAATGCTCGCGAAGCATAAAATAGAAATCCGCACATAGACAAAACGGGAATACTCTGAGATTAGTAACATAGTAGAGAGTTTTATTGATCAAGGAATTTAATATGGGGAAAATTATAACAGGCGGGGCATTAGCTTTATTGTCGATATCCCTTATCGGGCTTGTTTTCTTCTCGTTTGTGATTGCACCTAAGTGGAAAGACTCTTTCGTCGGCTATGGGGTCGAGATATCAAGCTTTCAAATGCTTATGATTTCTATCTCCGATCTCATGATTAATTATTGGTTTATTGGCCTTCCACTCATCGCTTCCGTTTGTGTCATTAGTTTCCGGTGGACATGGAAATGATCGCCGGGCGGGCTTTCCTGTTTGAGAACAAGGTGTATTTTGATAGAGGGTGCCATGCTCACATCGGATGCTGGGTGAGTATGTTCACATTGAAATGGATACCACATTCAGGTCTACCCTGCTTCGCGATGTCTGGTTAGTATTCAGCCCATTAATTCGCTGATCGGGGTGTGATCGCTGACTAAATGGGCGGGGCGACCTTGTGGGGTGTAGATGATTTTCCCAGGGTTGATTCCCAACTTCAGATACACAGTCGATGCAAAGTTTTCCGGCGAAAGAACTCGCTCTACCGCAGAGTAGCCTTGCCGATCCGTCGCCCCGACAACGGTTCCGCCTGGTGTGCCCGCTCCCGCCATCATCACAGACATCGCATTCGACCAATGATCGCGTCCGCCCCCCTTGTTAATTTTTGGCGTGCGACCAAATTCGCCTAACACGACAACCAGCGTTTCATCAAGCATTCCCCGTTCGTCAAGATCTTCAATGAGGGTCGCAATCGTATTCTCAAAAGTCGGAAGCCGTTTTTTTAACGCAGGGAATAAATTGCCGTGATGATCCCAGCCGGCTTCGTTGAGTGTAATGAAAGGAACTCCTGCTTCGACCAACCTGCGAGCCAGTAATGCCCGTTGACCGAACGAATTGCGACCGTATTGATCACGGACTTTATCGTCCTCGGCTTGAACCTGGAATGCTTTCTGTGCTTTGGGGGAGGCAATCAAATCGTAGCTTTGCTGATAGTATTGATCGATTACCATGACAGGATCGCCGCTTGCTTTATCGCGAAAGCGGGGAAGTTGATCCAATGCGGCTCGCATTTCTTTGCGAGAATCAAAACGCTTCTGCTCCAATCCCTTCGGAAGTGCAACATCTCGCACGCGGAAACTGGAACTGTTCGGGTCACCGGGGACAACAAATGGAGCGTACTGGGCTCCCAGAAAACTAGGCCCCCCAGAACGTGTCATACTCGGCATCGAAAAATAGGCGGGCAAACCGTTTTGATGCCCACGTTCATTCGCAGTCATTGCACCAAGACTGGGATGAAAACTAACAAACGCACCACAGCCAACCGGAATGCGAGGCGGTGCCCCGGTCATCATATAATGATTGCCCGCCCCATGATTTCCCTGATTATGTTTGATCGAGCGAATGACCGCGATTTTGTCGGAAATCGAAGCGAGCCGTTTCAGATGTTCGGAAAAATGAACGCCGGGAGTTTTGGTGGCGATGGGATAGAATTCGCCACGAATTTCCTGTGGCGCATCCGGCTTCGGATCGAACGTTTCATAATGAGTCGGCCCGCCATCGAGCCAAATCAGGATGCAGCTTTTAGCACGAGCTGATGGATGACTTGGTGAAGTTGAGGCTTCCACCTTTAACTTCATTAAATCGGAAAGTCCAGCTCCTAAAGCTGCCCCCATCCCGAACTGCAGGCAACTTCGCCTTGTTATTCCATCACAGTTTTGAAACATTTTTCATTCCCCGGTTTAACGGCAATCAACTGGTTCTTTACCGGCGGCTAACGCATTGCCGCTTATAAACATTAATCTTTGTAGACAAATTCTGGAGTATTCAACAATGCCCACATAATATCTTCGGTTATTTTTCGTCGATCCGCTCCCTCTTTTTTGAACAGATCGGTTGTCACTTTTATTTCTTTTTTGGTGGGATAACGGGCGTAAATGGAAAGGTACAACTCCTCGATAATTTTGGAGGCAGTCGCATCACTTTTTGTTAATTCTGCGGCTCGTCCTTTGTCTGATGTGATTTTCTGTGCCAGTTGTTGTGAGTTCATTAAATGTAATGTTTGAACGACTGTTGGTTCCGAAATTCTCTCACAGGGCGGATCCTGATTCGGATCGGGACGGGCATACGCATCGAGAAACAACGAAGAGATTCGATGCGTCCAAAGTTCTTTGGCACGAGAATGGGGAGCCATCGCAGTGAAACTTTCAGGCACCCCTGTGATCTGGCAAATTGAATCCAGCAAAACTTCACCACGTAATCGCTGACGATAATGTCGAGAAAAATAACGGGTATCAATCTTGTTGTTATCATTTGGAATAGAACTGAGAGAATACGCATGCGAAAGCGTGATGAACTTGATTACCTTTTTGACATCAAACTTTTCACGAACAAAGTATTCTGCCAGCGTGTTGAGCAAAGCCGCATTGGTGGGAGGGTTAGTTGCTCGCAAATCATCGACAGGTTCAACCAAACCGTGTCCCATTAAATCTTTCCAGATGCGGTTGGCCATCGTTTGTGCAAAATAATGATTCTTCGGCGATGTCATCCATTGAGCCAGCGCAACGCGCGGATCGGTTTCCGGTTTTATCTCCTCAGCTTCTCCGTATAAAGGACGGGGTTGCATCACTGCTTTTGTTAAGGGGTGTTTGACGCTCCCTTTGTCTGAGGTAAAGATGAATTCTTCTGAGCCCGAAATGGGGGCAGAAATCCCGGTTCCTTTGCGACCAATTTTTGCAAAGTAAGCAGCGAAACTGTAGAAATCATCCTGCCCATAAACTTCAAACGGATGATGATGGCACTTCGCGCATTCGAGTCGAACACCCAGAAAAACCTGGCTGACAATTGTTGCCAACTCATCCGGCTTGCGTCGATCTCGGTAAAGAGTCACATTCCCTTCACGAAACGTGCTGCCGTTCGCGGTGATTAAATCATAGACGAATTCATCATAAGGTTGATTCTTACGAAAAGCACCACGAATCCAACGGTCGTAGTTTAATGTTGTTTTGATACCAACATGATACGGATTCGGGCGAAGTAAATCGGCCCATTTATTCGCCCAATGTTCTGCGTATTCGGGATCAGCAAGTAACTTGTCTACAAGATGTTCCCGCTTTTGCGGCGAGACATCTTTCAGAAACTCGCGAGCTTCATCAGACGTAGGCAGTCGCCCGATGATGTCAATATAAACTCGCCTCAAAAACTTATGATCTGTTGCGGGATCTGATGCACGCAGACGCAGTTTTTTCAATGTTTCCCAAACACGATCATCAATTTCGTTATTGCGTGGGAGGTTGGCATAATATTCAGCAGGTACTTTTTTGGTTAAGGGAACCGATGCGGTGAAGATCGCAAAATGACCGGAATAGCGAGCCATGATCGCCGCTTCCCCGGTGATGGTTCCTGCGGTGACTTTTCCATGTTCATTGACCGCTGCAATCGGGCTTTCATTTGATTGATACGTTGCCCAGTTCGTGACATCTCTTGTTGAGCCATCCGCATAATAGGCAGTCACTTTCAATGATGCGGTTTCGTTGTGCTGAAATATTTTCGCTTGCGGATCGACCGTGACTCTTTCCAACTGAGGTGTCCCCGGCTGACTTCGAGGAGCCCCCTGTTTGATCCATCGCAATAAAAGATGATAGCCGGGATCTGATTGAGTAAATAAAACACCCCCGCCATGTGGAAGATCGCCAGCAGGTTTGGCGAGAATGAGACTCGCTTCGGGGCGTGTAAAAAAAATTCGACGCCCTCGTGATTGCTTCACCATGGCATCATGATCAAAATTGGAATCGAACCCGAGCAGTGAAAGTTGAAACCCATTCTGCCCCCGCTGTTTGCCATGACAGGGACCGGAATTACATGCAAACCGGCTCAGAACAGGCTGAATATCCCTTTCGAAATCAATCGGTTTTTCGTCAGAAGTTTTCTTGATCGGCTCAGTAAATCCATTCGCGCAATCAGACAAAACAATCCCGACAACCAAAAAGATCAGCAGGCAGCAAGCAGGAGTAAGTCGGATTACGTTCATTATATTTCGTATCAAACAAAGCAACACACAGGAAGGCGGCTGCTTTCATCATTAGCTAAATGATACAAACAGGGATGCAGGCATTTTTGAGGATATCTTTGGGGAAACTCAACGAATAAATTTTCGCTTGTTTATAGAGAATTGTCAAGGGATTTCTCAATTCTGGACCATCGCATCCCGAGACATCAGGAGGTAATCACTGTATGATGTCATGAGTGCCTCTTATTGAAATAGACATGCAGAAATTTATCAGGCGGGAGTTTGAGGATGGCGGAACTGGTTCAAATGGAATTATCGCGGATCATCATTACCGAGATCAGTGATCAGCAGGTGCTTTACCTTTCGGAGGTTGAGGGCGAGCGAGTCTTTCCGATTCTGATCGGCTTGTTTGAAGCAACGCGAATCGATCAACACATTAAGGGGGATACTCCGCCGCGTCCGATGACGCACGATTTGATTAAGAATCTGATCCATCAACTCGGCGCAGAGCCGGTCGATATTATCATCAATTCTCTGCACGAGCATACGTATTATGCAATGATCCGCCTGCAAAAAGAGGATAAAATAATTGAAGTAGATGCCCGCCCCAGCGATGCAATCGCGCTGGCCATGCACTACGATCCACCACTCCCCATTTTTGTAGAAGATGATGTTTTACAGGAAGTGAGTTAAGGTAGTCTCATTTGGTGCGTCACGATGCACCAAGTGACCTATAATTATAATAATCTAAAAGGATATGTTTAATGAGTGATCGAATTGTGATGCGGACTGGTGAATCTCTTGTGGCTGGCGGTCCTCCCTTTACTGCTGCCGAACCTGAAATTGTAATTGGCGAACTGGATGGGCCGGTCGGCACTGCGATCGCAACGCTTACCGGAAATCAGGCAGCCGGACATTCCAAAGTTTTTGCGATTTTGGATACCGATATTCAGGTCCGTCCCGTGACTTTAATGGTCAGTAAAGTAACCGTCAAAAGTAGTGCGTACACAAACATTTTGATGGGAACCGTTCAAGCTGCCATTGCCAACGGCGTTCTCGATGCCGTTCGCGCAGGAGATATTCCGAAAGAGAAAGCAGACGACTTGGGAATCATCTGTTCGGTCTGGCTCAATCCTGGTGTTGCTACCGATGAAAATCTGGATCACAAAGCCCTGTTCGACATCCACCGCAAAGCGACCGCTCAGGCAATTCACAAAGCAATGTGCAACGAACCAAGCATCGACTGGCTTCTCGAACATCAAGATGAAATCACTCACAAGTATTACCAGAAAGGGCTGGATGGCACATTGTAATTGAACACGGATTATGTACTCCTATACAACTCTCATTTATTTTCAGCGGTTCGCAATTGATAAAGCGGCAAATGTCTGTAATAAACTTCGAGTGTCATCACTGACAGGCAGGTTTGATACAGGCGGCCTCCGGTGTTGCCGTGTGGGTCGGTGACGTTCCAGCTTCCTTTTTCCGGTCCCTTTGTTAATTGGCTTTTTACCAGTGAGTCTCGCATGACCAGATTCCATTTGGGCCAGGTTGCTCCTCCCGCGTGGTGCATGACCTGCGTGGCGTAATAGTTGTAATACATATTGTTTGGACTGGGACCAGTTTGACTCAGATAAGCGACGCCGTTTTGCAAGGCAGGATTTTTATTATCCCAACCGAGATACATTCTGCACAATAATCCAATCGAAGTGGTGGAAGGTCTTGGTCTCTGCCCCGCTGTGTAAGAGTATTGCGAACCTCGTGCGGATTGTGTCGCATCGAGAAATTGACCAGAGCTGAGAAAAGCAACTCGATTCACTCGCAGACGCGCCGTCTTTCCACTTTGTAATGCCATAATCATCCAGCCGGAAACGGAAAGATCACCAGCTTGTTTCGGTTGGTAACGCCAGCCTCCCTGAGCATCGTTTCGAGTTTCATCAATGAAATCAATCGCTCCCTGGGCAACTTTTCGCAGCCGCCGATCTTTGGTCATCGCATACGCTTCACAAATCGCAATTGTTGCCAACGCATGCGCATACATCGGATAGTTGCCGCCGGGAATGATATCATTCTTCGGACCGTTGCGCCCTCGTAAATCGTAGCCTTCAGGAACTTTGACTGCGTGATCAACTAAATACTTCAACCCTTTTTCTACGTGATCATCATACATCCCATGCTTTTGTGTTTCTCCTGCTCCGAGGAAAGACATCAAAGCAAGACTCGTTGCACCGATCCTGCAATTCTTCAGTGAACCTGCCTGATGGTCTTTGTGTTTATCTTTTTTTCTACGGTGATCGAAACTCCAACTCCCATCTTTACTTTGCCTCGCAGCGAGCCATCGTAAACCATTGCGAACCGCCTGCTCACTTTTAATGTTCCCACCAAACATCGCCAAAAGTTTATCTCGTGTCGCAGCACTGCGACCACCGAAATCTGTACTGATATCGATATTCGGAAGTTCTTCAAGACGAAATAAATTCGCAACGTCTGCATCGATGACTATTTCTTCTATTTCGTGCATCGGTTCTTTCAGGCTTGAAAGATTGGAAGCAAGCGATTCAGGGACAGCGTCATCTTTGCCGCCTGTTTCTTTGGAAAGATCCACTTCTGTATCAATCTCGACATCTTCATCCCCCTGCTCTTCTGAAGTGGAAATAAGAAACAACACCTCCCCCACCCCAGCAGGACGCACAATGATAAGAGCAAGAAACAGAAGCAGGGCAGCATGCAAAAACAGGCTCAAAAATAGCCCACCGATTGCACTGCGATCCACGTACCTCTCCCACCAGGAAGATTCGCTAGGGATTAGCTCAGACGAAATCTCCTCAACCGTGATATTACTCGCCTTGCGAGGTAACGGAGCGAGAGCATCATTCGGTGCGATTCGACTCATCGAAAGAAGAAAATCTTTCACGATAGAACAAGAGAGTGGAAAACTATCCTGACAGTATATCATATTGTGATCGGACAGCAAAACTTTATTCTACTCGAACGATCAATTACGCTTCGTTTCCCCAGCGTTTGGTTAGATTCACTTCGACATCAAGATGGTCACAAATGCGAGTGACGATGAAATCAATCAAATCGTCAATTGATTCCGGGCGAAGATAAAAACCGGGCATTGCAGGGAGCATCACCGCACCGGCATCGACAAGACGTTTCATGTTTTCCAGTTGGATGCTGCTCAGGGGAGTTTCTCGTGGAACGATGATTAGTTTCCGTCGTTCTTTCAAATGCACATCGGCTACACGATGAATTAAGTTGGTAGACATCCCATTCGCCAAGCTGCCAAGCGTCCCCATCGAGCAGGGACAGATCACCATTCCCGCAGTACGAAACGAACCGCTGGCGATTCCTGCGAGAAAATCCTGATGATGATGGAATTTCAATCGCGATTGCGTTTCATCATCAACTTTTTTTTCCAAAAACTGCTCCACATTAAACGGATCGCAATCGAAAGTCAGTGATAGTTCTTCCAGAAAAACCTGACAGGCAGCCGGGCTGATCACCAGATGCACCGTCCGCCCGGCTTGAAGAAGCATATCAACAAGCCGTCGCCCATATTGAACGCCACTTGCTCCGGTAATCGCGATAACAATATCGGCTGCAGACATGAATAATCTTTTCTGTTGTACTCCGCTCGGTTAGTTTTGTCACATCTTTGAACCGTAGGATGGCGTGCTTACACCCATCAAATACGGTCTCTATTTCGTGATGCTACAGTCAGTTTCGTAACGGTTCCGACTCTTTTCTGCTATCGAACGCAACTTGGTACGCGAAGATGGGTGCAAGCACGCCATCCTACGATAAACGATCTTGATTATGTGACATTCGATTCAGGTTTATACCCGATGTACAACGTGGCGATACCGAATGTGAGTGGGATGAATTTTACTTTTTTCAGCCCCGCTTGTTCCAGAAGAGTTGCCAACTGTTGACCATACGGAAATGCCGAAACTGTTTCGGGAAGGTATTCGTAGGCATCATGTTTATTGCGAGCAAAGAACTGTCCAATGCGGGGCAGGATATTACGAAAATACCAAGTATAAATTCCTCGGAGCAGTTTGTTGCCGGGAAGTGAAAATTCAAGAATGACAACCCGTCCTCCCGGTTGACAAACCCGCATCATTTCTTTTAGCCCCTGCATCGTATCTGCGATATTTCTTAAACCGAACGCAACCGAAACAATTTGAAAACGATCATCGTCAAACGGAAGCTCCTGAGTATCCGCCTGGACAAATTCAACACTTGTCGCATCACCTTCTTTGCGATATTTTTTCTTGAATTTTTCTCGTGCCAGTTCGAGCATTTCCTGTGTAAAATCGCTGCCAATAACAGGGATTTGTTTTCGTCCCCGTTTCCAGTAAGCAAAAGCCAGATCGCCCGTGCCGGTGCAAACATCGAGAATCGGCGATGTTCCGCTGGGAGATGCTTTACGGATTGTGTACCAACGCCAATAATAATCGGTCCCCCCCGAAAGGACATGATTCATTAAATCGTAACGGGGAGCGATTTCACCGAACATTTTCTGAACGCGCTGGCCCGATTTGTCGATTTGAGACTCGTTATTCGAAGTCTCATCTTTCTTTGGTTCGGTTTCTGATTGGTGAACTGGGGGTGAACTCATTAGCATTGCCGTGTTGTTTATTAAATTATTGGAAAATTCATTGACCCCCATTATAGCAATCGCCTGACGTGATCACATGCAACTTGTGCGAGATACATTAGAACGTTATTTAATTCTCTGGTTGTGTGGCAGTGCATCGCTGGCACTGATTTGGGGACAAAACGATTCCCAGGCTGCCAGTTATTTCAGTTTCTGGAAAACATGGACATTGACACCCAGCATTATGCTGGCAATGTTCTGCATCGGTTTTTTGCTTCCGAAAGATGAATTGGTTCAGGTTCTGAAAAACTGGCAGGCTGTTTTATTCGGAACATGCACACAGTATTTGACGATGCCACTGCTCGCATTTGTGATCGCAAATTTGTTTCGTTTTGAAGGATCAATTTATACAGGCATTATTCTGGTCGGAACGGTCCCCGGAGCGATGGCATCTAACATTCTCACGCTGACTGCCCGTGGAAATGTCAGTTATTCAATCTGTTTGACAACCTTGGCAACATTACTTTCCCCGTTATTAGTTCCCTTGGGGTTGTTGCTGTTTCTCGGTGTTTCGCAAGGCCCCAACCCCGGTGCCGTCTTTTTGAATCTACTGCAAAACGTCGCAGCACCTGTTGTTGTCGGCTTTACGATCAAAATGCTCTTTGGTCGCAATCGTCCTTCTCTGTTAACACTGGCTGCGATACTGGCAAACCTAGCGATTTTGTGGATCATTGCAGTCGCGATCGGACTGAATGCAACGCGATTGCAAAGTGTCACTCCAATACTACTTGCCGGGTTAATTACGTTGAATATTCTGGGATATGCAGCAGGGTGGTTTTCGGGCGGCTTGGTTCATCTTGATGAAATGAAACGCAAAGCATTGACACTGGAAATCGGCATGCAAAACGCCGGCGTAGGAACCATTCTCGCACTACAGTTTTTTGATGATCCAACAACCGCCATCCCGCCCGCTGTCTATACCTTCGGCTGCATGTTCACCGGGACATTACTTGCCAGTTACTGGTGCTGGAAGAGGTAAGTTTCGGCGACGTTACATATTTTTGATTACGCAATCACTTCTTTAATCGCGTTGCCGAAAATGTCTGTCAGACGGAATTGTCTCCCTTGATATTTGAACGTGAGACGTTCGTGGTTCATTCCCAGCAGGTGCATGATTGTTGCATTGAAGTCATGCACATCGACTCGATTTTCTACCGGTGCATAACCAAGTTCATCCGTTTTACCATGCACATATCCTCCTTTGACACCGCCACCCGCCATCCACAGGGCAAAGCCTTCCTTGTGATGATCTCGCCCGGCTGTAGAAACTTTTCCCAACCCATTCTTCCCCTGAGCCATCGGCGTGCGACCAAATTCAGAGGACCAGACCACGAGAGTTTCATCAAGCAGTCCACGTTGTTTCAAATCTTTGATAAGAGCTGCGATCGGCCTGTCGACTTCGCCGCATTTCTTCGGAAGAGATTTGAAAACGCCGTTGTGCATATCCCAGCCGGAATCAAACAACTGAACGAACCGCACACCTCGCTCGACAAGCCTGCGAGCCAGCAGACAGTTGTTGGCGAAACTCGTTTTGCCGGGAGCAGTCCCGTACATTTCGTGCGTTTTCTTCGATTCCCCTTCGAGATCCATCAATTCAGGAACAGACGTTTGCATCCGATAAGCCATTTCGTACTGATTGATACGTGTCTCAATTTCGGGATCAGAAATATCTGCAAACTGAACCTGATTGAGCTGATTAACCGAATCGATAATCCGTTTTCTGCTTTCGACTGGAACGCCTTTCGGGTTCGAAAGAAACAGGACGGGATCACCTTGAGAGCGGAATTCGACCCCCTGATAAACCGAAGGAATAAACCCGCTTCCCCACGCGCTGCTTCCTGCACCGACGATGTCTCCAGTGATTAAAACAACGAAACCGGGGAGGTTTTGGTTTTCTGAACCGAGACCGTAAGTTGTCCAGGAGCCGATGCTTGGTCGCCCAAAACGACCAAAGCCGGTCAGAAGGTGAAGTTGAGCAGGTGCATGATTAAACTGTTCGGTCGTGACTGTTTTAATCACGGTCATTTCATCAGCAACACTTTGCAAATTCGGCAATAAGTTGGAAATGTCCAGTCCGGATTGTCCACATTTTTTGTATTCATACCTGGAATCTTTAGGAGTTCCCAGCAACGTTGGTTGTTCACGGATAAAGGCTAGTTTCTTACCGACAAAAAACTCATCCGGGCAAAGCTCGCCATTTCGTT
>JAJRTM010000160.1 GCA_024278285.1 Planctomycetota bacterium | reverse complement strand
GATCAGGCAGTAGGCGAAATCGTTCAAAAAGCAAAATCAGGTATCATTAAGAGAGGCGACAATGTCACGAGCAGGCTCTAGTCGCGGTCCTAAACCCGCACCACAATTAGATGTTTACGTTGGTTTAATGATGCTCTCCACAGGCGCCCTGATTGCAGGCATCGTCTTCCTGGTCCTGGCATTGAAGCATTACGTTTGAATAACGCGGCTGCCAATCGCTTTGCATCGGTCAAACAATTACTGTCGTATCCATGAACCGTAGGATGGCGTGCTTGCACCCATCAAATGTGGTCTCCATATTACTAACGGTAAAAGTTTGCGAACCGCTTGCAAATTAGGGAAACACATCAATCTGGTTACGGCTATCAGAATGAACCAGCCGTGCTGGGTCATTAATTTAACACAGGTGAATTGATCGTCGGATCATAACTGTTCCAACTCTTTTCTGTTAGGGAACGCAATCTGGCACGCGAAGATGGGTGCAAGCACGCCATCCTACGAAAAATGAACACAGATGTGACAGTAATTGTTTGACCAATGTTTAAGGGAAGTTCTTTTCGCCCAACAGGCTGGGTTGAAGCATGCAATTCGGTTGACTACACCGCGTTGCTGCCTTGTTCTTGAACGCCTTCTGGTGGAGGAATACGGCGTCTAATTTCTTTGGATACACTTTTCAAGGATTTTCGCAAGCTGAAACAAAATAAGCTAAAGGTAATTCCTGCAATCCATGCCACCATAGTAACGATTACAAAGACGCAGAATGCACGGAGGCTATCGATTTTTGTTGTCGCAAGAGCAATTGAAAATGAGATGGCGACAGAGATTGTTGCTACAGCAAGATTAAAAAAATGCTCCCTGGAGAAGCTCGTTCAAGTGACTCTAATTCAGCTTCTGTAATTTCAAAGATACGAAGTCTGTCGAGTGGAACCCTGTGGATAGCTGGATCGAATTGGCTTCTGCGTTTCGCCATTATGATTCCTGCAATAATCGAACTGATGCTTTGATCGTTCCAGGGTACCCCCCCAAGTCAATCACCACATGCCAATGACCGGCATGTGGGGCAACAAGCCTGCTTGGTGATTCTTTCGCAAGACCGCCAAAATAATGATGTTGCTTTCCACTCTTGTAAAGCGCAAAATTTGCATCATCGAGTAGACGAACATTGGCTTGTTGACCATCTAGCGTGACCTCAACACTCTCGCCAACGGATAAATCAAATTCATAATGTAAATAGTTCATGACATACCTCCCATTATTTAGAAGCTGACTGTTCACGAGCCTGCACTGTCCAATTGTAACATGTGAAAGGGGGTGCTTCAATAGGTAACCTCCATGTTGCGTTAGCACTTCAGCTCAATCTGGACTAAGAGCTATCCCCTCATCAATTTCCTACAGATGGTCCTGAGAATGGGTATATCAAAAGAATTGGTAAAACAAATCATCCTCTGCAAAGTCGGCGGAAGTCTGCTTGACTGGGAGGAGTTGCCCTCGCGTTTGCAGCAGTTTCTCAACCAGCTCAATAGTCCTGTCGTGCTGTTGGCAGGAGGCGGGAAATGTGCAGACATTGTTCGCAGATGGGATCAGCTTTTCAATCTGGGCGAAGAATTCTCGCACCAACTGGCAATCGAATCGATGTCGTTAACGGCTTCGCTGCTTACCACGATTGTTCCAAAAAGTTGCCTGGTGAAGAATCAAAAGCAACTTGAGGCAGCGTTCATTAACGGACAGATTCCCGTTCTGGATGCAGCCGGCTGGCTTGAGCAACTGGAAGCAACTGCACCAGTCAAACTTCCGCACACCTGGAACATTACCAGCGACAGCATCGCGTTATGGCTGGCAGCAGAAATTGGGATGGAGCGTTTGATTCTATTGAAATCGGTTAATTATCCGGTGGGAATCAATCTGAAAACTGCTTCCAGCAAGGGCTTGATTGATGTTGGATTTCCTGATTTGTTCAGAAAAACGACTGAAAACCAGCAACGAACCGTTATACATTGGCACAATCTAAGAGGTAACAGCGATTTGATCACCGAAATTGAGTGAACCAGCGGGGAAACTTAACTGTCCAAAACAGAGGGCATCTTGTATGATATCCCCATTGAACTTACTGCTCACTTTCACCCATTATTTCTGACTGTTGTGCCATGCGTAGCGAATCTGAAGTTCCGTTTTCTGATGCCCCGTTTAACATTCCTGTCGCAGAGCGGGTCAAAAGACTCCCCCCGTATCTGTTTGGGAAAATCAATAAACTAAAATATGAAAAACGAGTCGAAGGGGTTGATGTGATCGACCTGGGAATGGGCAACCCGACCGACGCGCCTGATCCTCTCATCATCGAAAAAATGGCAGAAGCGATCAAGGATCCGCGAAACCATCGCTATTCGGTTTCCAACGGGATCGCCAATTTGCGCAAAGAAGTTTCTGCTCGCTACTGGAAACAATATGGCGTGCGGCTCGATCCCGATACCGAAGTCGTCACTTGCATCGGCTCGAAAGAAGGCTTCAGCCATCTTTGCTTAGCGCTGATGGGACCGGGCGATACCGCGATTGTTCCTGCCCCCTATTTCCCGATTCATGTTTATGCGGTTGCGCTCGCTTCGGGGAATGTGATTTCTCTTGATTGCAGAGACCCCCAACAATTTTTGACCAACATCGAATACACCTGCAAGCATCAATATCCGAAACCGAAATTGGTCATTGTCAACTTTCCACACAACCCGACAACAACCGTTGTTGAGCAATCTTTTTATGATGACCTGGTTGCGCTCGCGAAAAAATACGGGTTTCTGGTCATCAGCGATTTTGCTTATTCGGATATCTGCTTCGATGGCTACAAGGCTCCCAGCTTTCTTGCTTCCAAAGGGGCGATTGATGTTGGTGTTGAATTCACGACGATGAGCAAAGGCTTCAGCATGGCTGGTTGGCGTGTCGGTTTTTGTACCGGCAATGCAGAAATGGTTCGAGCCTTATCGACCATTAAAGGGTACTACGATTACGGATTATTCCAGCCAACACAAATCGCAGCGATTGTCGCGCTTCGGCACTGCGAATCGGCAGTGGAAAGTGTCTCCGCTGAATACCAGGTAAGAAGAGATGCGCTTTGCGATGGCCTGGAACGGATCGGCTGGGAACTGGAACGCCCGAAAGGGACGATGTTTGTCTGGGCAAAAATTCCAGAGCCGTGGGCAGAAATGGGCTCGATCGATTTCTCAATGAAGCTTCTCGATGAAGGTGGCGTCGCGGTCAGTCCCGGTCGCGGGTTCGGCGAAGAAGGCGAAGGTTATTTAAGACTCGCGATTGTCGAAAACACACAAAGGCTCCGACAAGCCGTCCGGCAAATTGATCGCTGCCTCAATAAAAAATCAACGATTTCCGACGCCGAGTGATTATAAATTGAACACAACAGGGTGCGATGCCATGCAACGCCGTTCATTATATTTGCAGGAATATGATTCCAAGTGATTTGGCTTTTTGGATCTCCATCGTTTTTGCGGCGGTTTTTGGGCCTCTTGACAATCAGATTGGGTACCACTCGGCGAAGTCGCCTTTGGCTTGCCGTTAAACAATTGTTTTCTTTATGTTTCCCTTTGTGAACGTTGAAGCTTTGTGGTAAAAATAATCTGGTTGCGGCTATTAAAATGAGCTAAATGAGCCGAGTACATGTTTCCCAGATGCTTTTCCCCAAAGAGAACGCTATGCCTCATCCTTGCCTATGTCGAAATGTGTTGCTGTTCTGTTTATTGATATCTGGTTCTCGTTGTTGTGCTGATGACTGGCCGATGTGGCGGTATGATGCGGGGCGGACTGCGCAATCGATGGAAACATTGCCAGCGGATTTACAGTTATTATGGACACGAAAACTCCCGCCGTTGAAGCCGGCTTATCGGAATGCTCGCTTACAATTTGATGCCGGCTACGAACCGGTTGTCGCTGGGAAAACTTTGTTTGTTGGCTCTTCGCGCAATGATCGTTTAACCGCTTACAACACCGAAACCGGGGCGGAACGCTGGCGATTTTATACAGACGGACCGATCCGGTTGGCGCCGGTTGTCTGGCAAGACAAAGTTTATTTCGGCAGCGACGATGGCTACTTGTATTGCCTGGATACTGCTCAGGGGAAATTGATCTGGAAATTTCGCGCGGTCCCTTCCACTCGCAAAGTGATTGGGAATGGGCGGTTGATCTCACTTTGGCCCTTGCGGGGCGGTCCTGTTATTTCACAGGGGACGATTTATTTTGCAGCAGGTGTCTGGCCGTTTGAAGGGATCTTCATTTATGCGATAGATGCTGCGACCGGCAAGCAAATTTGGCTGAATGACCACACGGGATACATTTACGGACAACATCCTCACAACACCGAAGCGTTTGGCGGGATCACTCCTCAAGGGTATTTAGTCGTCAGCGGAAACGATTTGATTGTCCCTTGCGGGGCGGCTTTCCCTGCAACACTCGATTTGAAAACAGGGAAGCTGAAACAGTTCGCACTCCCGAAAGAAGGACGACTTCCCGGCGGTTGGTTTTCAGCCGAAGGAAAAGCTCGCCGGCGGGGCAAAGAAGCTCCCGAACCTGCAAAGATAGTCTTCGATAAAGATATCAATACCGCCCGCCATGAAGATGATCAAAGGCAAGGACCAGGCGAAAAAGGAGTTCGAACAAGTATTGTTGTGAATGATCGGGAATTCAAATTTGAAGAGAAGATCGAAGGCGTTGCCGGGACTATTCACAGCATGATTGCAGCCGATGGCAAATTGTTCGTTGTGACTAAACAGGGAACGATCAGTTGTTTGGGACAACGAAATGGCAAGGTGATCAATCATGAATTACCTGCTGTTAAC
This sequence comes from Planctomycetota bacterium, assembly GCA_024278285.1. GTDB lineage: Bacteria > Planctomycetota > Planctomycetia > Planctomycetales > Planctomycetaceae > Rubinisphaera. Next base: position 2,271 of record JAJRTM010000160.1, on the reverse strand, counting down.
ATCAAAAAGAAAGACGACAGCGAAAAAGCAACCAGCGAGTTGGTTCGTAATACTAAAGTGCAAAACGGGTACGGTTTGATTTTGGGGATTGAAGATATCACAACGATTGATCAATTATTGAATCAAACAAACATGAACTTAATTGCTGTCGATAAAGATGCCCGCAAAGTTGCGATTTTGCGGCGTCAGTTAGATGAACGCGGTTTGTACGGGACTCGCATTTCATTGAAAGTGGCGGACCCCCTTATTTATGAATTCCCGCCGTATCTGGCGAGCCTTGTTGTCTGTGATAAGGGAATCGTTCCTGAAGGAGATGCTGGCAAGCAATTTTTGGAGCGAATTTATCAATCGCTGCGTCCTTATGGAGGCAAGATTTACTTTCCAGTTTCAAATCCCGATATCGCTGCGGCTGAAATGTCGCAATTGATTCATTTCAGGCCTGTTGGCGGAGATTGGCGTTTCAACAAGAAGTATGCGATGCTTACTCGCTCAGGAAAATTACCCGGTGCAACAAATTATACGGGAACCTGGAGCAGTCCCGATCAACTGGTGAGAGCGCCGCTGGGAGTGCTTTGGTTTGGAGATGAAGTTTCGCAATTCAAACGGGCTCCGCAGCCATTCTTTGTTGATGGCGTGATGATTTCTTACGACAAAGCCTGGCGGGGTTATCCTTCCGGAGAACGCCCGCCGTATAAATTGGTCCCTCCCATCTATTCTGATATCTACACCGGGCGACAGTTTTCCAAAGAGGAAATGGCAGCGAAGATCGCGACCTTGCCGAAACTCGATATCACCCAAAAACAGCTTTACAATTATCGTCCCCCGTACCAGAAGGAAAACTTTCCGCCGGAAAAAGCAGATGTCGGCATGCGAATCAATCCGCTAACCGGGAAGAAGGAACCGCGAAATATCGTCAAAAATTATGGATGCGATGGCGGGGTCGATTACGGTTTGATGTTTACCGTTCGATCCGGCAACGCTGCGTTTTACGACAAGAAAATTGAAAGCGGCACGATCCATATCAGCGGTCCACGTTCCGGTTGTACGAACAGCATTATTCCTGCGGGCGGGTTGTTGAACGTTCCGTATTATTACCAGGGTTGCACATGCAGTTATCCGCTGCCGGTCGGTTTGTCGATGTTTTCGCTTCCTGAAACGCACGAGCAATGGATGGTCTGGGGAAAAGGGAATCCGAAAGAAATTCAGCGCATCGGCATCAACTTCGGCGCCCCTGGTGATCGCGTAACCCACGGCGGTACATTGTGGTTGGAATATCCACTCAACGGAGGGCCTTCTCCGACGTTGGATATTGAAGTTCTTCCCAAAGATTGCAAAACGTACTACCACCATTCCCTCTGGATAACAGGCGGCAACGGTTGGCCGTGGGTGGTGGCATCTGGCATAGAAGGAGCTTCTTCGATTCGCCTGAAAAACCTCAAGCCCGGCTCCTACACGGTTCGACTTTACTTCGCAGAACCGAAAAATATTCAGGCAGGAGAACGGCTATTCGATGTCACCCTGCAAGGGAAAAAAGTGCTGGCCGACTTTGATGTCACCAAGCAAAGCGGCGGAAAAATGCGAGCGATCGTCAAAGAATTCTCCGGCATTTCATCCAACGGGGAACTCAACATTTCTCTGCATGCGATAAAAGGGAAAGCGATCATCAGCGGTTTTGAATTGATTGCAGAAGGCTTACCAGGCGAACCGGTGACCACACTCAAGTCGCGTGTGATAAACTAAGCATTGGAGGAAGCGAGCTGAGTTGAATGACTGAAACAAAATTCAAACCGTTGGATGGTTCATCCCTGAGATGAAGAGACGACAGCAATTGTTCGAGCATTCATTAAAAGCACGTTTTAGTCGGATGAACTTTATTTGATATGCTTGGCGATGGAACGTTCGTAAACTTTGACATAGTTTTTTGCACTGTTTGTCCAAGAGAGATCTTGCGACATGGCTGTTTGTTGAATTTGCTTCCAGGTTTTTTTATCCCGATAGGTATCAAGTGCCTGATTGAATGTTTTCAGGAACGAATCGACATTGTACTTTTTGAACGAGAAGCCTGTTGCGGTTTTGTTTTTTAATGTTTGTTCCGTGGCAGGAACAACAGAATCTGCCAATCCGCCCACGGCATGGACAACGGGGAGAGTGCCGTAGAGCATGGAATACATTTGATTCAAACCGCAAGGCTCGAATTCACTCGGCATAAGAAACAGATCGGCTCCCGCTTCAATTTTGTGGGCAAGTTCTTCATCAAAACGAATTAATCCT
>JAJRTM010000159.1 GCA_024278285.1 Planctomycetota bacterium | reverse complement strand
TATTTCCGAAGTCGCGTTATTCGCTTTAAGTTAGCTTTGAACATGGTTTAATGTAACGAAACGTCTGAAAAGGCCTGTTTCAAAATAGTGAAAACATACTGAACACGACATTTTGTTTAATAAATCAACAAGCCCGTTATGTCCCTGGTTACATTCGATATTTGCCTCTTAAAACGAATACGAGACTATTTAATCATTGCATCCCTTACACTCGCCGCATCCCTCGCGATCACTGCATACTCACTATCTTATCCATTGTTTCATATCGTTGCTTGCGTTTGGCAACAATGAAACACCTTTAATCACGAGCGTGATTGAGTTCTATTTTTCCAAATAAAAAGGAGAAGATCAACATGAAAATGCCTTTATTGGGATCGTTTGGACGATTCCTTGTCCTGGCCTCTATTGTGGCAGCTACAAAGTTTGCGGAAGACGTCATCACCGAAGAAGCCGACGCTGCCGCAGGTAAAAGAAGAGTTTGTACTATTTCACTTTTTATCAAGAGTTTGATCAAAAGTGAAAACTGATAATCGTTCGCTAACACTGAATTCAGAGCCGGTCATCGGAAACTGTTCCTCTGCAGTAAGAAGAGAAGCCCACACCTGATTTCAGAAAGAACAAAAGCCGCCCGCGACTCCTCTGTCGCAGGCGGCTTTTTTATGTTTCTCAAGCCGTTCTTACCTCTGAACAGGCAACTGGTATTGTACCTTCTTGCCGTTTCTCAAAACCGTTACTTGAATGCGGTCTCCGATTTTGGTCTTCTTGTTGCCGTAAAAGAAGAGGGTACTTTCAGATAGCAAATTTGTCTGGTTGTCGTAACTGGTAATGATATCCCCCTTCTTGAAACCAGCTCTTTTGGCAACCGCATGAGCCCCGTATTGACCAACATGCTCCACAACCAACGCCATTTTACCTTGCCCTAATCCTTTAGCTTTCTTCTGTTGAGTATTCATTTCTTCGAGCTTCAAGCCTCCCAGAAAAATTCGTCGATATTCCCAAGACGAAACCCGCCAGGCGAGATCGCCGTTGCGTCTCCAGCCCGCGGGTAATTTCAGCGAAAGTAATTTCACCTCTCCTGCTCGTTTTACTTTCATTGAAAGAGCATCACCTTGGGGAGAAGCCTGATCGAGTACCCATTGCACATCTGCAATCGACAAAATCGGTTGCCCGGCGATCGTTTCAATTTGATCCCCTTTTTTCAACCCCGCATTCTGTGCAATTGAATCAGCAACCACTTCTTTTACATCTGCCTTGGTTTCAGGATCGAGAATGAGTCCCAATATTTTGGGATGCGGGTACGGATAGAAAATCTTCTCGGGGATCGGCTTGCCATTCTTCCAATAGAGTGCTCGCCGGGCATCACCAATTTGGTGGCAATGAATGCAACTGCGCACGACATTATTTTCAAAATCAATCGAATCTTTGTACTTCTTTTTTAATGAAGGATACTTTTCAGGGGAAGCAAATTCGAGCGGTTGGCCCCGTTTGCCCGCCAGCTCTTTTTTATTCTTCGGATAAGCCCGATGCAAATCCAACGCTCCATGTAACGCTTCGGCCATTCCTTTCAGGGAGACATCATTATACCAATCTGAGTGATGGGATCGCGTGCCAAAGCGTCCGTAAATGGTGCCATCCGCATTGAGCATAAAAACGGCAAACGACTGATCCGTATCGTACTGAAACAGCGAAAGATCCAACCCGTTGGTGGAAACAATTCTTACGCAAACATACTGTTTAAGAAGCGGTCGGATTACCGGATCTCGATCAACCAGTTCGTCATCCAGTTTGACACACTCCACACAGGGAATACACCGCAGCACCACAACGATTGGCTTACCGGTCCGTTTTGCCTCGGCAAAGCCTTTCTCCAGGTCGTTATAAATCCAGAATCCATCAGCAAGCACCTTTTCGCGATCTCGACGCACTTTCTCTTCTCGCGACTGCCCCTCTACTAATGCAGGCTGAATCACCAAGAGTAAAAACAGACTCAGAAAACAATATCGATTCATTTTTTAACTCCTAACCCGAACAAGCCGGAACCAAAAAGTATTAGCCACGGATGAACACGGATTTTCACAGATGGAATGCTGAACGGCGTAAGCCAAATTATATTTATCTCTCTTGTTTTTGAAAAAATATCCTGAGTAGGTAAAACCTGACTGATCTCTAACATCCGTATTACTAACGGTAAAAGTTTGCGAACGGCTCGCAAATTATAGAAAAATATCAATTTGGTTACGCCTATCAGAATGAACCAGCCGTGCTGGGAAAATCCGTGTTCATCCGTGGCTTTCAAAATATCCTGCCACTTTTGCACAGCATTTCATTGATAAAATCGTAATCAAATAGAAGGTCATTCTATTCGTCTTAGAATCAACGAATGGACATCGCAAATTTCTTTGCCCGTTTTTGAACCGCTTGAATAGTAACGCGCGTGCGTCCCGAACTCAAAGTGATCTCTCCTAATTTGACTGTTGCGAATGTTTGCACAAAACGCTTCTTGGAAATTCGAGAAGGACGCTGCATCGGTTTCGGTTCATGTGATTTCTTTATCACTGCTTCCAATGAATCCCCTTCAGCGGTGACTCGCAATTTGGTGCCAACAGCGTCATCATAGCAGGCGTATTTCAAAGAAACTTCGAACCGCCCTGCCTTTACAACATCGGCTTCCCACCAGATAGTTTCCTCTGTATCGGTCCAGTCGGTGAGCCAATCGTGAGCAAACCCCCAGCGGTTGTACCAGCGAATATTTCCCGTGAAATACGCTTCAGGAACGGTCAACTTCACTTCGGGCCACTCAGGATATCCCACCTGGATAATGGGCCGGGTAATTGGAACAGTTGTGACGTCTTTAAACCATTTCATGTACGCATTGGAAAGACGGGCAACAACTTGAGGATGTTGCGATGCGACATTTTTTGATTCCCCCGGGTCGCTGTGCATATCAAACAATTCCCAGACATTCCCTTCGTTCACGCACCGCCAGCGTTCGGTACGAACAGATCCAGGAAACGGCTGTTTGACACTCTCAGTAATCGGCTGGCCCAAAGCTCCGACCAGGGATTTCCATCCGGGATTGCGGGTAAAAATCATGCGATCTTTGGGCCATTGTTCCTCATGCCCAAAAAGCAATGGGACTAATGAACGACCATCGAGCGGTTTCGTTTTTGCTTTTTGAAGATCAACTTCGCACAACTGCGCAATCGTCGGCAGCAAATCGATATGCCCAGCCAGTTGAGGAATCACTTTGCCCGCTTCAATTTTTCCGGGCCAGCGGACAAACATCGGCACACGCACGCCCCCTTCATGCACGGTTCCTTTCATGCCCCGCATCCCCGCATTGAAGCGACTTCCCTGCGGTCCTTCTGCTCCATTATCAGAAAGAAATATGACGATCGTATTATCAGCAATGCCAAGCTGATCGAGATGTTTCAAAAGGCGACCAACATTTTCATCGATATTTTCAACCAAACCATAAATGGCAGCCGGTTTGTTATCGAGTCCACGAGCTTTGTACTTATCGTAATAACGATCAGCAATTTGCATCGGCGTGTGTGGTGCGTTGTACGGGAGATAACAGAAGAAGGGACGCTTCTGATTCTCGCTGATAAACTGCATCGCGGCGTCGGTCAGAACATCGGTAATAAAACCTTTTGTCGCAACCATCTTGCCGTTTTTTTCGAGAACAGGATCGAAATAATTATCCCAATGACCTTGAGGCATCCCGAAAAAATCATCAAACCCCTGCCCACGCGGATGCGACGGATAATATTCACCAATGTGCCATTTCCCGAAACAACCGCTCACATAGCCTGCGGTTTGAAGCACCTCGGGAATCATCACTTCTTCAGGACGAACAGATTCAACACCTCGTGTCACTGAAGCACACCCGGTCCGCAAATTGTACCGTCCCGTCAACAACGTCGCGCGAGTCATCGAACAAAGTGGACAAACCATGAACCGCTCAAAGCGTGTCGATTGTTTTGCCAGTCGGTCAAGCACCGGTGTATCGATTTTATCGTTGCCGTGCAGCGCCAAATCGCCATAGCCCTGGTCATCAGTCAATATCAACAAAACATTCGGCTGCTCACCCGCAACCAACGAATAAGATATTGCAACCTGACTGAAAACAAACAGCACGATGCCAATAAGCAAACGACGATAAGCAATCATAGAATAATAACCTGAAAACCTAAAAAAGAGTGAGATCAACCTCTTTCAAGATAGCGTTCAAGGCTACAAAATACAAAGCCAGCAAACTTCAAGCCGCTTTGACCTCTGCCTGTTTCTTTTTGCGTTTGCGCGGTTCACTTTTCCAACGCCTGTGCAGCCAGAAGTATTGCTCGGGCGATCTGCGAATCACTCTTTCCAAAGCGTTACAATAGCGTGAAGTAATTGCTTTCACATCGCCCGCCAAATCTTCATCGCGCGGATCGATTATTTATTCGACCCCAATTTCGTATCTGGCCCAACGATTATTGATGAAATCATCTTCAAGCCTTCTCGCATAGCCGACGCAAATCAAGGCATCGTACTGCATCGCAAGAACGCCGATCGATTTGAATGTGCTTGCCGGCTTGCCGAAGAAATCAACAAACAAGCCACGCGACCCCGCATCCTAATCGCCCAGCATCGCGACCATTCCTTCCGATTCCATCTCGGACACGATCTCTTCAGAGGCTCCCGATTTGAGAATCATATAATGCCCGGTCAGTTCCCGGAAATCTCGAAACCAATCGTGCAGGTAAGGGTTATCTAACGCTCTTGCAACAGCCCCTGCGCGAAAACCGAACAGGCCAAAACTAACCAGCGACATTTCCCAGTTTCCAAAATGGCCACTCAGCAGAATAACAGGGCGATCTCTGGTAAGAGCCTCCACCGCAAGCGAGCGGTTTCGGAAAGTGACAGACTCGCGATAATTTTCACGACGTAATTTGCGCGGAATTTGAATCATCTCGACAATCAGCCGCAGCAAATGTTTCCACATTCCCAGGATAATGCGATCTGCTTCTTCGTCGCTGAGATCGTCTCCAAAAGCGATTTGCAAGTTCTCTCTACAAACATCGTACCGCGTCCACTTCCTCGGCAAGCGATAAAAAGCAAATCGAGCAACCCCCTCAGCCAACCAAACCGACTGCCGAAACGAGAGCGCACCGATCACCGCAACCAGCATCCGGAAAACCAGAAACTCCAACCGATATCGAATTGACTTCCATGTCATTGTATAACCTCGCATTGAATAACGAACGCAGGATGTAAATTGTCTCGTTTTATCAAATTCTGGTCAACCCGAAACTGTTATTCGGGGCGCATGGGGTCACTTTCCAGCGGTAAGTTCACTTGTTTCCCGGTCCAGGAAGATTGATAGATCGCCAAGATAATTTCAACGCTTTTTCGGCCTTGCTGCCCATCGACCAATGGCTCTGCTCCGTTGTTAATCGCGTTGATGAAATCTTCGAATTGATCCTGATGCCCTTGAAACGAGATCGCGGAAGGATCACTTGCCCCGCCGGTGTTGCCTGATTTTTTCGCGAATCTCCTGGCGATTTCGTCATCTTTATCCTGTTTTTCCTGGAAGTCCCACATCAAAACATCATACTGTTCGACGATCACAGAACCTGCGTCGCCGTGTATTTCGGTTTTCTTGAGAAGCCCCGGCCACGCGGCTGTGGTTGCAGTGATTGTTCCAATCGCCCCATTCGCAAAGCGGACCGCAGCCACGCCGGTATCTTCTACTTCAATCCTCTCGTGAGCCAATGTCCCCACGACCGCGCTGACCGATTCGATCTCTCCCATGAACCAGTAAATCAGGTCCACATTATGAATCGCCTGATTCATATACGCCCCGCCGCCATCCATCGCCCACGTGCCACGCCAACCGCCGCCATCATAATACTCCTGTGAACGCCACCATTTTACATAGGTATCGCCCAGCGTTAACTTGCCGAATCGCCCGGAGTCAATCGCTTCTTTCAACGCAAGATTGGCTCCACTAAATCGCGATGGCAAAATTGCTCCCAGTTTCACGCCATTCTTTTTGCAGGCATCGATGATGGTATCGCATCGTTCCAAAGTAATTTCGAGAGGTTTTTCGACAAGCAGATGTTTGCCCGCATTCGCAGCCGCGACCGCAGGATCTAAATGAGCACCGCTTGGCGTGCAGATCGTAACTACTTGAATCTCTGGATTCGCCAGCATTTCTTCCAGCGTTTCGTAAGCGATGCAGTCCCGCTCTTCCGCAAATTTCTGGGCACCTTCGTATTTGTCATTAAAACAACCGACAAGTTTTGCTCCATCAATATGTGCAATTGCATCCGCATGAAACCGCGAAATCATTCCACAACCAACAATCCCAAAACCAACTGACATCTTTTTCTCCTCGATGAAATTTATTATTTGAATACGAATAGATTGTAGGCGAGCCGGGGGTGTTAACCCCCTGGTGATTTTGTCGTATCGTAACACTTACCAGCGATACATTGCACAGCAACATGAAAGCTCGGAAGTTACCCGAGGCATCACGGGCTTGTTGTTTTTTTCTTTGGTTTTACTTTTTGCCCTGGTTTTCCCCTTACCCCAGTGCGCAGTGGCTCCTGGGATATTCGGCCTCGGGTGTATTATGTTCATGCTGTGTCCGGTCTCTGGTTGCTCGGGGACACGTCCGAGCTTATGTCGGGGTGGGACCGGCGCGAGGGGGGCGAGATAAATGGCCGATCAAAAGTTTCACGTTGTAGCCGGT
>JAJRTM010000158.1 GCA_024278285.1 Planctomycetota bacterium | reverse complement strand
TCAAAGCAACAAATTCCATCGTCCCTACAGGACTTCATCCTCTTGCAACCAATACCCCAGGTTAAAACCTGGGGCTATTTGACAATGTCCCTCCGGGACAAAACTTATGTATAAACAACAGGTGCAAGCACGCCATCCTACATTTCAATGTAAAGTTCTCCAAAGAAAATTCGCGTTCATTCGCGGTTCAATACCCTGTTTCCTAACGCCTAATACCTAACGCCTATTCCCCTGTTTGGTTCCGGCTATGCCGGGTTAGAGAACCTTCATCTATTCAATAGGAGCACAGACTTTCTTGCCTGTCTCGTAAAAGCATGCTGTCTTGTAGGCAGACAGGAATGTCTCCCCTCCGTTCAAGAGGAGATTTTTGAATCAATAAGAAATTCTCTAAAGGAAAATGATAAGAAGTGTTCGGCAGGAATGCCAAGCCTTCTTACTTTACAGCTATTTTGCACTTTGTAAGCCATTTTACAATTCCCAGCCGCCTGCTTTTGTATCTTCAGGGAAGAATTAAGCGGTAGGGAGTTCTGGGAGAGGCTTGAACAAAGCAAGTGACTGCAATACTGTTTGAAGGTCAATCATCTGTTTTACTTCACACATCAACGAACCGAAATATCATGCCCGTTTTGAATTCAGCAGAGTTAATTGAGTTGGGAAAGACGCTGCTTGTTGCAGCAGGTGCCAGCGCGGAAGAGGCAAAAATTGTCGCGGAGGAACTTGCCTCGGCCAATCTTGTCGGTCACGACAGCCACGGCGTGATGCGTTTGGTGCAGTATGCTCAATTGATTGAAGAAGGACATATTATACCGGGGCAACAGCCGGAAATTGTTCGGGAAGGACCAGCATTTCTTGTGGTGGATGCTCATTTTACTTTCGGGCAAGTCGCTGCAAAATGGGCGATGGAACAATTATTTGATAAAACAAAACAGTGCGGATGTGCCAATGCGTTTGTGCGAAATTGTAATCATGTTGGTCGGCTTGGTTCATACACAGAACAGGCGGCTAAACTTGGCTACGCGGCTTTGATGTCGGTGAATGCTCCGGGGCCGGGGCAAGTTGCACCGTTTGGAGCAATGCAACGACGAATGGGGACGAATCCAATTTCAATGGCTGCTCCGGGAAGCGGGGAAAATCCGATCGTTCTTGATATGACAACCTCTGCAACCGCGGAAGGGAAATTGCGTGTTGCTCATCAATCGCGAAAGAAAGTGCCTGAAGGTTGGCTGATTGATGGACATGGAAATCCGAGTACAGACCCAGCCGATTTTTATAACGAACCAAACGGCTGCATTCTTCCACTCGGTGGGCCGCTGGCCCATAAAGGATACGGCTTGTCTGTAATGGTTGATCTATTTTGTGGAATACTTTCGGGCAGCGGTGTCGGTCGCACCGATTTACCACGCGGAGCAAACGGCGTCTGGATGCAATTGCTGGACATCGAACAGATCACAGGAAAAGAAGAATACGAACGCTGGATTGGTCCTTACGACGAACATATTAAATCGGCAAAAAAACAGCCCGGCGTTGATGAAATCCTCTTCCCCGGCGAAATGGAACAAAAGACTTTTGAGACACGCAGCGAACAAGGCGTCACCATTCCCGATGAAACCTGGAGGCAGTTAAATGAACTAGCGGACAAACTCGACGTCTCTATCCAATAAGAGAAATGATTTCTCAGAATATACTTATAGTTCATAGCCTGAATTGTAAAACCGTTTGAAGCGGGGTAGCATTTGTTACCCGATGTTACTTTTCTGTTTCGTCGTGTTGATGGAACATCCACAAAGCTCACTGGAAGAATGAGGAAACTGAAATGAAAAACTTTTCTGTTGCTTTAATGCTGTTGTCTGCTGGAGCAGTTGTTTACGCGGCTGGTCCCCGAGATTCTGTAAAATCTGGCCTTCCCATCGGCTCGTTTGTTCCTGCGTATAATGTCAACGATGTGACTGGTCCCAATGCAGGTACCTCTCTTTGTTACCGATGCCGATTTGGCGGTCGCCCCGTGGTTAATATTTTTACCCGTGAAATGACGCCGGAAGTTGCTGACTTGATTGCGCAAATCGATAAAAAAGTCGGAGCAAACAAATCAAGCAAAATGGCTGCGTTTGTTGTTCATCTGACTGACGATGTTGACGCCTCTGATTCAACACTGAAAAAAGTAGCTCAGAAAAAGCACCTTGAAAACACACCGCTGACAAACTTCGACGGCACCGCTGGCCCTGCCAATTATAAAATTGCCAAAAATGCAGACGTCACCGTCATGATGTGGGTCAAAGGAAAAGTTAAAGTGAATCAAGCATTCAGCAATGCTAAACTTTCCAAAGATGCCATTAATAATATTGTCGCTGACACATCCAAAATTTTGAACTGAAATGGATTGATGCGATCATCATTTCATCATTGGTTTTAATTTGGTAAACTTACCCCCTGTTTCTTTCGAGAACACAGGGGGTTTGTTTTATAAGGCACACGGTTGAGTTTACTAACAATTGCCGTAGGGTCCGCTTGACAACAAAAGGATTTGAGATGTTATTCACCGTAAGGCACTTCCCAAAAATCCTGTTCCTCGCTTTCTTTGTGAACACGATTGCAGCACTTTTTGCCAATCCTGTTTTTGCAGGACGCTCCAACAGTTTGCTCGATATCTCACAAGATGGAAAGCTGCTGGCTTGTTCAAACCGAGATAGCGGATCGGTGACGATTGTCGATTTGACAACTCATCAAGTTCTTCGTGAAATCTCGGTAGGGAAGCATCCAGAAGGCGTTTCGTTTATCGGAGCATCTTACACTGTTGCGGTCGCCGTTTATGACGACGATCTGGTGATACTACTTGATGCGTCTACCGGAAAAGTGACCAATCGAATTCACGTTTTCGATGAACCGTATGGCGTCGTCTCCAATAAGGAAGGGAGCAAAATCTATGTCACACTCGATTATCCCGGTCAGATAATTGAAATTGATACTGCTGGCGCAACCATTCAACGTCAATTTCCAGTGGGTCAATTCATCAAAGCAATTGCCATTTCTGCTGACAATAAATTTTTACTCACAACAGAATACTACACCGGACAGGTCAAAAAGATTGATCTGAAAGATGGAAATATTGTCGATCAATGGGCAGGAGGCTCCAATGATAATCTTTCCCGGCAAATTACGATGCACCCCACGAGAGCAAAAGCGTATCTGCCACATATTCGTTCGCGCGTAAAAGTGGCCCACGGTGCCGGTTCGATCTTTCCGCTCGTTTCGATCATCGATACCGAAGCGGGTGAAGGGAAACGAAAGATGCGAATTCCGCTTGATTCTTTCATCGGTACGCGAGTCACTTCCAACCCCTGGGAAGTGGCTGTCTCGCCAGATGGAAAAACATTGTATGTTGTTTTTGCGGGGACCGATGATCTTTTCATCTGCAATGTTCTGGATGACAACTACCGAGAGTTGACGCCCCGCTCTGCAATCTATCTGGGACACAATCCCCGCGCGGTGAAAGTTGCACCAGATGGCAAAACGTTCTATGTCTACAATGCTCTCGATTTTAACGTTGTCGCTTACGATGCAACGTCTCTGCAAATTCGTGCAACAATTCCCGTGACAGAAAACCCACTCAGCAAGCAGGTTCTACTCGGAAAAATACTCTTTTATTCTGCACGGCAACCGATGTCGGGACGCCGTTGGATTTCCTGTGCTAGTTGTCATCCCGATGGACAACCGGACGGCAAAACCTGGCACAACCCTGAAGGATTAAGAAACACACAATCGCTGGCGGGCATGGCGTGGACACATCCGATTCATTGGTCAGCCGACCGGGATGAAGTGCAAGATTTTGAACATACCATTCGTGGTCCTTTAATGCAGGGACGTGGTTTGGTGCGCGGAAAAATCAATCCTTCGTTAGGTAAACCAAACAAAGGGCTTTCTGAAGCACTCGATGCGATGGCTGCTTATTCAAATACACACAAGTTCTCGATGAGCCCTCATTCAAAAAAGGGATTAAGCGATTCTGCAAAACGTGGACGTGACATTTTCTTTTCCCCAAAAACAGCTTGTGCCAGTTGTCACAGCGGCCCTTTTTATACAGATTCCAACCCGATCTCAAAAAAAATCATTCGACATGATGTGGGGACCGCGAAGTGGGATAAAACCGAAAAGATGGAGCCCGCTTATGATACCCCGACTTTGTTGGGATTGTATCGAACAGGTCCGTACCTGCATCACGGCTTGGCTCATAACTTGCAAGAGGTACTGACCACTTACAACCGCGATGATCTGCATGGCAAGACAAGCCATTTATCACCAACAGAAATTTCAGACCTGGTTGAATTTCTTAAAGCCCTCCCCTACGAAAACCCTGTTCCACAAGGACACAAAACTGGTTTAGTGGAAGTAAAGAATTAATAGAAAGCCCGCCCCGATGTTATTAATCAAGAAGAAACTAATACTCTGTATTTCAGTAAGCGTATTGTTCATCGCATTCGTTTTCATTTCCGGTTGTCAGCCCACCGAACAAGAGAGCACTTCTTCGCCGCAGGTCTCAGCAGAATCAAACAAACAGACATCAGCAAATGAAGCAACGTCTTCTCCCGCTCCACCAACTGAGAGAAAAAAAACTGCTGAAGAACTCAAGACATTAAACCGTGATGGCATCACCGCGAAAATTGCGAGTTGGGAGCAACTACAACAGTTTGTTGCCAGCCAGAAGGGGAAAATTGTTGTTGTCGATATCTGGTCTACCTGGTGTCTGCCTTGCGTGCGAGAGTATCCGCATCTAGTCGCACTTCAGAAAAAGTATCCGGAAAAAGTCGTCTGCGTTTCGTTTAATATTAATTACGATGGCAGTAAAAAGAATCCGCCAGAATCAAACGCGGATGAACTCCTGGATTTTTATGTCAAGCAAAAATCAAACATACAAAATTTCATTTCGAGTACACCCGATGAAGAACTCTACGAAAAAATAAAACTGGCTTCCATTCCGGTTGCTTATGTTTACGACACGAGCGGAAAGTTGAAAAAGAGATTCGATAACGAGAAAAAGGAATACGGAAAAGAAGGTTTCAGCTACGAGAAACATATTGTTCCATTGATTGACCAAATGCTTAAAGAATCCAGTCAATAAAGCAAGGCATCCCGGCTTTGCAGGGTGCGATAAACCAGTAACTTATTTCGGGATTATTCTTGTGCTGTTGCATTATCATTGATCAAACTTCATTATTTGTTGACGGCTTTTCGTGTCTATTCAGCAAAGTTTGTTCTTTGAAGAAATTAAGGTTATTTGTAGGGTCCGCTATTGCGGACCACGATGAGAGGTGGCCCCCCCTATTTCTGCGGTGGTCCGCAATAGCGGACCCTACGGCAAAGCTGAATAGTTACGGCTTTTCGAACAAAACAGTCGTGCCGGGCAATATGCGTAATTCTGTCGGTAAGGAATCATCTGTGATTATACGCTTCTGTTTTCTTCTTTGTGTCTTCCTTTTTACGGTCTGTTTGGCTGATGGGCAGTCAGTCCGGGCGGGAGGAGGTCCCGAAGGAGTTGCAGTTGTAATCAACGGGAAAAGCTGGGCCTCTCGGACAATTGCCAACGAATACCTTGCGATGCGAGGAATTCCTGCGTCGCATGTTGTCGTGCTGAATGAAATTCCTGATCATGAAACAATCAGTGTCGAACAGTTTCGCAGATCGATTTTAATCCCGGTGCTTGAAAAGCTCGAAAAGAATGGAGTTTTAACTCAGATCGACTGCATCACATACTCCAGCGATATTCCGGTCGCCATCCGGGTGGGGGGAGACGTTGGGAATAAGAAACTCCCAAAGATTTTGACCAAAGTCGCTTCCATTAATGGTTTGACTTATCTGTATCAATCGACCTTGGCAAAAAATCCGAGTTATCTCAATCTGAATGCAAACTGGTATGTCCGTAATCCAGTGCTGCGTCTGGAGATGAAACCGGTTACTGAACGAGACCAGAAACTGTATCGGGAAACGATCAGGCTCATCAAAGTAAAAAAGTGGGAGAAAGCGGCGAGCATGCTTCAGGATTTCTGTGAAAAATATCCAGACAATCCTCTGTTCGCTTACAATCAGGCTTGTGTATTAGCACAGTTGGGAAAGACAGAAAAAGCTTTTGCGGCTCTTTCCAGTGCGATCAAATCGGGCTTCAGAAATCGTGCACATATTGAAAAAGATCCTGATCTGGTCTCACTTCGCAAACAGAAGAAGTTTCAGCAGCTCCTCGATAAGATAAAGCCGGTA
>JAJRTM010000157.1 GCA_024278285.1 Planctomycetota bacterium | reverse complement strand
CAAAGGATGTTTCGATAATATTTCCATTGAATGGATGATTGAAAACATTCCGATGGACAAAGTTATTCTTCGTAAGTGGCTCACGGCAGGATATGTGGAAAACGGCATCACGTATCCTTCTCGAAAAGGAACACCTCAAGGCGGGATTATCAGTCCGACCCTGTCTAATATGACCCTCGATGGCCTGGAAGAAGTCGTTCGCCGTGCAGTTCCTCGCCGAAACCGGGTCAATTTCATCCGCTACGCCGACGACTTCATTATCACAGGCAAGTCCAAACGCCTGTTGGAAGGAAAAGTCAAACCGGCGGTGGAAGGGTTCCTGACAGAGCGTGGTCTAACCCTCTCTGAGGAAAAGACTGTACTCACCTACATAAGAGATGGATTTACGTTCCTCGGGCAGACTTTTCGTAAGCACGGCAGGAAACTGCACATCACGCCGTCGGAAGAGGGCATTCAGTCCCTCATCGAAAAAGTGGGAACGTTAATCAGGAAATACGTCAGCGCGCCGATGGTCATCCTGATCAAGAAGCTGAATCAAGTGCTTCGAGGTTGGGCCAACTACCACCGCCATGTGGTATCATCGGAGGCCTTTAGCCGTATTGACACCTATGTGTTTGAAGAACTGTGGCGGATGCTCAGGAAGCGACATCCGAGGAAATCCACAACGTGGTTGTTCAAGGAATACTGGAACAACACGGAACGGAAACACATCTTCGCTGTCAAATCCACGACCAGAAAAGGCATAGAAAAAGTCTATCAGGTCATACGCATATGCTCCATAGGCATCAGAAGACACATAAAGATCAAAGCGGCTGCAAATCCTTACGCCCCTGAGTTTGCAGAGTACTTCTGGACTCGCAGAAACGTTAAGGAGAGTAAGCTATTACCGGCACTCTCAGCAAGAGAATTCCGGGCGCAGTTTACATAAGGAAGTAACATAGTCGGGCCACCCCACAGGGTTGCCTTTGAAATGCTTGAGCCGTGTGATGGGAAACTATCACGCACGGTTCTTAGGGGGGAAGGGAGCCGCAAGGCTCCTGCCCTACCCGGTGTGAGAATAGACAATTGATCAAATGGCTACAATAAAAGTCAATAAAATCGAAGCGGCTCGAAGACAAATTGACGCCGCGATCCGTTTGCTATTCGATAATGAAGATCCAATCTCTATCCATACACTAACAATGGCTGGTTTTCGAATTCTAAGAGATATAGCTGAGAAACAGAACAGCAATATTAGCAAAGTAGCCCAGACTTTTATTAGACCAGGTATGGAGGGCAAATTTTGGGGCTCAATGCAAACATTCGCAAACTTTCTTAAACATGCTAACAAAGATCCAGACGGCATAATTGACAATATTCAAGAGGAAGTTAATGACTCCATATTATTATTAGCCTCTCTTTATTATCAAGATCTCGGGTATCAGTTTACGCCTGAGATGTTGGCTTTAACTGGATGGTACTCAGCAATTCATCCTGATTTTATTCGTGACGATGCCCCAAAAAATATCCAGACACAATTAGAAGCAGTACAAGGCACTTTGACAGGCAAATCTCGCCAAGAACAACTAGTTGAGGGTAAAGAAGTTCTGAAGATAGCTAGAGCTTTTCTTCGTGGGTAGAGGCCGATGTTAATCACATAACAAATCAGCGGAAAGGAAGAGGTGCGGAGGCTTGGTGGTATCACACTTTTGGCCAACAGGTTGTCTCAAACCTCAAAAATAATTTGCAGAGTGTCTTGTGATAATTATTTGGCGAGATAATAGAATTAAAGGGTGTGTAAATGTCATTGGGTAATTTTTCTTCATTAGTCCGTATTCATCGATCATGCTTTGGTTGTGGTTTTTCGAAGGGGAACTCGGCCGTGGAAAGTTTTAAAATGGAGTTGGAGGGTAAATTACTTAAATTCAACTATGGTGATCTTAAAGAAAAAAAATCTCGAGACATCAATACGGTTGTGTTTGTGCAAATAGAATTTACCAAAGACCAGGAAGTTCACTCAAACTGTGATGAAGAAGATCAGATGTATATCGGCACTATACAGTTTAATGAAAATGAAATTGAAAATTCATCGGGCATCCAAAATAGGGCTATAGTTAACTTAACACTTCCATCGGATATGCATTCAAGGTTAAGCATCCTTAAAAATGAATACTTTTACCTAGATACAATTCATGATTTCATAACAAATCCAACCGAAGATCAAAAACTCGATAATGTTGTAGCCTTTGTAAAAAGAGTCTACTTTGAGGAATCCTACGATCTTTAAATGTCACTTAAAACGAATACAGATTTTTCGTACACGATGAATTCTAATAGGTTAATTAACACATAACCAAAGGGTCAACCTGACAGCGAGCAACGCTGCGGCCATATCGGCTAGTTTGGGTGGCACTGCGGAACATGTCAATGAAAATGAGACACCCTTTGTCAGAAATTAAAGTAGCACTGTTTGACTATCATCCGGCTTATTGATCCATGCTGCCTCGGGCAGCGGAAATGGTTTGGGCATCTTGCCCTTAAACCGTTTTGAAT
>JAJRTM010000156.1 GCA_024278285.1 Planctomycetota bacterium | reverse complement strand
GCAACCCAGCGTGATCAGCAAGATCCCTCCCTGTGGTTTTCCCTGTTTGAAGCCTACCGGCAAGCCAATCAAGTTGATACACAAAAGCAAATAGATGCATTATCAAAAGCCCAGCAACTAGAACCGGCGAACTTGTTTTTACTGACGGAGTTATTGCTGATTCAATGCGAAGCTGAGCAGATCGCGATCAGAAATACTTTGCAACAAACCCGAGAGATCATCCAGCCGTTTCTTGCCAGCATCAAAAAGATGACACGGCTCGATGCAAACGAACTTCTTGAAAAAACACTCGCTCAGTTAAATGATAAAACAGATGCGGCTGCTTGGAAACAGATCAAACGGAATGTTCGCATTCTGGTTAATGTGCTTAAACCGGAAGATGCGATGCAAAGCGACCGTCGGCGAATCGCGAAAAATATGTTGGAATATATCCGGTTCCAGTTTTCGCCCAAGCTCCAGAAACAATGGAAGAAAATGGATTCGCCCTCTCAGCAAAGCCTGGCGATTACCTTCACAAAAACCGACAAAGCAAAGACGATGATAGATTCTTCGCCGGTATTATCGTTTCAGTTAGGCGATTTTAATCTGGATGGAAAAACAGATATCGTAACACTGACTCCCAATGCGCTGAGTGTCTGGTCACAAAAAGAGGCGACTTCTTCTTGGGAAATAACCACACAGTTGCAACTCAAACACCCAGCCACTTCATTTGTGCTTGTCGATTTAGATAGCGATATCGAAAAGAATCAGAACAGTTCGTCTGACGCTAACATCGATCCACGCCTGCAAACCGGCCCGCAATTTGATGCAGACCTCGACATTATCCTTATTGGAGCAGATGGCATCACTTTGATTGAAAATATTTATGAACCTAAAACGAAGAAACGAACTTTAGTTGAAGTTGGTAACGCTTCACCACTTAATAATACAGCATCGGTTAATAAAGTTTTGCCCATCGATTTTGATCACGATGGCGATTTGGATTTATGCCTGGCGACTGAAAATAAACTTTCTTTCTGGAAGCAACTTTCGCCGTTTGAGTACGAAAATATCAGTAGCGAATCTGCATTTCCCCAAGATGAAATAGAGATTCACTCGCTGGTCGCTGTTGACTGGGATCGAGATGTCGATCTGGATATTGTCGTTGGCACCAAAGATGTAAAGCATCTAGGTTTGCTTGAAAATTTAAGGCATGGTCGCTTTCGTTGGAAAGAGTTTCCAATTGAGAATTTGCCGAAAGGGACTTTTTCAGATTTACAAGTATTCGATGTTGATGCCAATGCGTCCTGGGATTTACTGCTGGCGGGAACATCTGGAATTCATATCGTAAAAACAGAAACCTCGCCAGGGGGCAATGTGAACCTGTCGGCTGCAATACAAATTTCAAAAACTCCCTGTAATAAAACAGAACTGGCCGATTTCGATTACAATGGTTGGCTTGATATTATTTCGTTCGATGCGAAGTCCTGCCAATTACTTCTGGCAGATTCCCGTGGGCATTTCGATCAACCAATTCCCATTCCCTCTCTTGGGGCAGATTCCATTCAGTTGGTCGGAAACTCTGATTTTGATCAAGATGGCGATTTGGATTTGTGCATTCTAAGTGCTGTTGAAACGCCCGATAAACTGAAAAGCAAATCGATTCGCATTCTGTCTAATCAGGGAGGCAATGAAAACAACTGGTTGGAAATTGGTTTACGAGCCGAGCAGATTAAAGGGAATCAGCGTTCAGCGAGCGGGCGGGTCAATCATTACGGGATTGGCTCTTTGCTGGAATTGAAAGCGGGGCAACTTTACCAGCCACGTACTATCACTTCGCAAGTAACACATTTTGGAATTGGTCAACTAACGCAAGCTGATGCACTACGAATTTTGTGGACGAACGGCATCCCGGTCAATATTCTTTCCCCCCAAACGAACAGCCGGATTTATGAGAAACAGACGCTCAAAGGTTCCTGTCCTTATTTGTATGCCTGGAATGGTGACCAATACAAGTTTGTGACCGATTTACTCTGGGCTTCTCCGATTGGCTTGATTACTCCATCAGGCGAAGTGGCACCTTATCGAGAGTGGGAATATCTGCTCATTAAAGGCGAGCAACTGAAACCACATGACGGAACTTACAACCTGCAGATAACCGAGGAACTTTGGGAAGCGGCTTATTTCGATACCGTCCAGTTAATCGCGATTGATCATCCAGCCGATGTGCAAGTTTACTCCAACGAAAAAGTCGGGCCAGCTCACTTGGCTGCTTTTGGAATTCATACCGTTCGATCACCCCGCAAGCCAGTCTCGGTCATCAATCAATACGACGACGATTTACTGGAGCTGGTTTCCAAACAGGATGAACGATACGCGAAACCGTTCCGAAAAAAATATTATCAGGGCGTTGTTGAAAATCATTATCTGGAAATCGACTTGGGAAAACTGGAAAATCCGAAATCAATCAAGCTCTTTTTAACAGGCTGGATTCTGCCAAGCGATACATCGATCAATACCGCGATCTCGCAAAATAAAACCATCGCTGCTCCGGCTCCGCTGTCTCTTTCGGTAATAAATGCTTTGGGAGAGTGGGAACAAGTGATTCCGTTTACCGGTTTCCCAGGGGGCAAAACGAAAACGATTGTACTCGATCTTTCAGACACATTTCTGACAAGCGACTATCGCCTGCGTCTTTCCAGTCAGCAGGAACTTTACTGGGACCACATCTTTTACTCAGTTGACGAAAAGCGAGTTGATTTCAATCAGACAGAGTGTAAACTGCTTGATGCAGATTTACATTATCGCGGATTCTCACAAATCATTCCGCACACTCAGTTTGGGCCTGATCATTATGCGTATGAGGAAGTATCGGGGCGATCAAAATGGCCGCCGATGCAAGGTTTTTTGACGAAGTTTGGCAACGTTCGAGAGTTAGTCAACGAAAAAGATGAACGTCTCGTCATCATGGGAGCAGGTGATGAGATGACGCTTCGATTCGAGCCGCCTGACGAAACATTACCTGCGGGCTGGCGGCGAGATTTTATTCTGTACAATGTTGGCTGGGATAAGGACGCCGATTTGAATACTGTGTATGGTCAGTCTGTTGGTCCTCTTCCATTTTATCGGATGAGTCGATATCCGTTTATCACCGAAGAAGATTTTGAGCATGCGGCGTCGCATCAGAAAGATGCGTTTAAGTATCATAATCGTTTACAGTCTCGTTCCAGATTTTGGAACGCAATAAATAATTCATCTCCCCCTGCTCAGAGCGAACAGCAACGATAAGGAATCATCATTTTGAAATATCATACTGAAAGAAAGCCGCTCGGTAACTGGTGGCCTGTTTTCCTGGTGGGGGCTGTGCTGCTGCTTTGTGACAAAACAATAACCGCTGAAGAATTTCAGTATCCACTTGCCGTTGTTGTCGATAAGCAGGAGACCATTTTCGTTGCCGATCTTAAATTACCCGGCATCTGGAAGATTTCCGATGGCAAAAAAGAGATCTTTTTCCAAGCATCAAAAAAGTTTCGCACGCCTCTTAATGCAGTCCGCTGCCTGGCGTTAGATAGTGATGGGAATCTACTCGCGGGAGATTCATCCACTCGCGAAGTCTATCGCTTTTCTGCTGAAGGAAAACCGACTCCACTTACCAAAGGAAAAGTAGGCATTGCGATGGCGTTGGCAGTAAACAGCAAGGGAGGTATTTACGTCGCCGATTTGGAAACACGTTCGATTCTCATCATCCCTTCAGAAGGTGGTTCGCCGGAAGTATTTGTGACCGGGCTACCTGTGCGAGGTATGGCGTTCGATCAACAGGACAATCTACTGGTTGCTGCCCATTCAAAAAATCAGCTCTTGCGAATTACTCCCGAGAAAAAAATAGAAGTAATAATTTCCGGGCGTCCGTTTCAGTTTTCGCATCATCTTACCATCGACGCAGATGGGAATCGATATATTGCAGATGGCTATGCCAAAACGATCTGGAAAGTTTCTTCAAACGAGAAAGAGACGAAACCGATTGCATTCATTGCCGGCGGCTTACTGAAAAATCCAGTCGGTTTAACCTGGCATAAGAATTTACTTTACGTGGCTGATCCAAAATCAGAATCGATATTTATTTTTGATCAAACGGGAAAACTGAAATCAAAATTCCCGGATAAGTAATCGTTATTTTTTATAATAATACTTAATACGAAACAGTAGTTGACGCCGATGAACACCTCCTCTGCTCCTCCAGCGAAACGGCGAAATGTGGCTGCGATTGGGCCGCGTTTGCGGTCGCTGTATTTGTTTGTGCTGGCGTTGGTTGCCATTCTGGTTGCCAATTCGTTGTATCTGGTCAGTATCACGACGATGGAATGGTTCTCGGAACAACTTTATCAAAACTATTTCTATCAGATCATGTTTCTGTTTCACATTCTGCTGGGGCTTTTGTTCCTGGTTCCGTTTATAGCCTTTACCTTCGTTCATTTTCTCAATACGAAAAATCGAAAAAAACGCCGCACCGTTTATGTTGGTTATGCGTTATTGACGATCAGCCTGACAATGTTAATCAGTGGTATTTTATTGGTGCGAATTTCTGGCCTGTTTGAATTAAAAACGCCCTCACTGCGCAGCTTTACCTATTGGTTACACGTAATAACTCCGTTGGTCGTACTTTGGATGTACTGGCTGCATCGTCAGGTAGGACCGAAAATAAAATGGCGACAGGGATTCAATTACCTGGCAGTTGTCGCGGCTACGATGCTCGTTATGTTTGTGATGCACTCGCAAGATCCACGTCAATGGAATGTGACCGGCCCACAATCTGAAGCGAAATATTTTGAGCCTTCTCCCGTGCGCACGACCACCGGGAAATTCATTCCTGCCAAAGCGCTGATGATGGACGAGTATTGCAAGGCTTGTCATGCCGATGTCCACGCCGGTTGGAAAGACAGCGTTCATCATTTGAGTTCGTTCAACAACCCTGTCTACCTGGCTTCAATTCGCGAAACAAGAGAGGTTTTATTGAAGCGGGACGGGTCGATTCAAACCTCTCGCCTTTGTGCAGGCTGCCACGATCCGGTACCTTTTTTCAGTGGCGCGTTTGATGATCCGCAATTTGATGACATTAATCACGTGACCGCTCGTGCTGGTATCACTTGTACGTCGTGTCATTCGATTACGCATGTTAACAGTGTGAAAGGAAATGGAGATTACACGATTGAAGAACCGCTGCATTATCCATTTGCTTACAGCGATAATCCAATTCTCCAATGGATTAACCATCAACTGGTGAAAGCAAAACCGGCGATGCACAATAAAACATTTTTGAAGCCGTTGCATAAAACGACAGAGTTCTGTTCGGTTTGTCATAAAGTGAACTTGCCGGGACAGTTGACCCATTACAAAAAGTTTTTAAGAGCGCAGGATCATTACGATTCCTTCCTGCTCAGTGGTATTTCCGGGCATAGCGCCCGCAGCTTTTATTATCCAAAGCAAGCGGAAAAGAACTGCAACGATTGCCATTTACCATTGATTGAATCAAACGATTTCGGTTCCGATTATTTCGATGACAGCGGTATCCTGAAAGCACACGATCATCTGTTCCCCTCAGCCAATACCGCATTGGCATGGTTAAGAGATAAACCGGAGGTAATCGAATCTCATCGCCAATTCTTAAAAAACAATGTGATGCGTGTTGATATTTTCGGGATTAAAAAAGGGAACACAATTGATGCCCCGCTTCAAGCACCGCTGCGTCCCTTGTTACCGACCTTGGAACCAGGGAAAACTTATGTGATGGAAACGGTCCTGCGCGCGTTACGGGAAATGGGGCATCATTTTACGCAAGGGACAACCGATTCGAACCAGATTTGGCTTGATGTGACAATATCCAGTGGCGGGAAAATCATCGGACGCAGCGGCGCGTTGGATGATAACCGCCGAGTCGATCCGTGGGCGCATTTTGTGAATGTTTTCCTACTCGATAAAGATGGCAACCGAATTGAACGCAGAAATCCGCAAGATATTTTCACGCCACTTTACAATCATCAAATCGGACCGGGCAGCGCTCAAACGGTGCATTATCAGTTTGAACTGCCGGAAGATATTAAGGCTCCGATTGAAATCAGTGTTAAATTGCAGTATCGAAAATTTGATTC
>JAJRTM010000155.1 GCA_024278285.1 Planctomycetota bacterium | reverse complement strand
GCTCAAACATATCGCGACTCCTTGCTGGTGTTTGTTTTAGTTCAAACATAACCTTAGCAAGAGTCGCGACTTATGAAAACATGAACGGTATTGCGTTTAACGGCAAGCCGAAGGCGACTGCGTAAACAGATCTGCATGGCTTGAAGGAGTCGAACCGCAAATGAACGTGAATTGACGCGAATCATTTTTCTTCTTCTTTTTTCTTGGTGGCTTCGAGCTTTGGTGGTAAAAAATGATGAAAACCATAAAAAACAGGATCGGTACTTAACCTGTATACTTCATTAAAGTTATGTTTTTTCAAAGAAATAATTTGCGCAAGCGTCGTAAACTTTTAACATTAGGATCACTCGAACAATTACTGTTGCATTTCGCGACAGGGATAGCTCAGACGCGGAGTGTCTGAGTTGCACCGCAACAGGAAGCCGAGAATGTGGTTTGATCGATTGCAAGACTCTCGAAATAATTATATTGACTGTAAAATGTGGGGAGTTGATTGATCTTGGTAAATCACATTCTCGGCCTCTTGTGACTGCCTCACCCAGACGCGATGCGTCTGGGCCATCCAAAGATCACGACTGTTATTTATCGAACGACCCTTAGGAGCACGGACGACAAATATCACCTTGAAGAATTGGTGACTTGGGAGAAACTTCGCTGACTCATTTAGAATGGTATGAGTTATTTCTGGTAACTATATTTAGCGACGGCAGGTAAGGCAGGTTGCTAGTAGCGGACTCTACGTCAAAGTTGAATAGTTACTATTTCTGATGCTATTTTCAATAATGAATTTTCTAAGAAATTTGCAAAAGATTGATTGTCGAAACATGAATAAAATATTTTTGACATGCGCTGTCGCCGTGCTGGCGTTTGGAATCGACTTGTCTGCTCAGGAGTTGACCAAGACCGATTCGGAGATTTTATTTGTGCGGCGTATTGCTCCTTTGCTTCGCGAAAAGTGCCTGGGATGCCATGGCGGCGATCCCGATGAAATCGAGGGTTCGCTTGATGTCCGATCAATGACGGGGCTTCTCGCCGGCGGTGAAAGTGGCGAAACTTCCGTTGTGCCTGGCAAGTCAGAAAAGAGCTCGTTGTTTCTGTCATCGACACGCAAAAGTGATGATTGGTCTGAGATGCCTCCGAAAGAAGTGGAGCAGTTATCTGCCAAGCAACTCAAGTGGTTAAGCGATTGGATTTCTTCGGGAGCAGTCTGGCCCAATGCCGCGAGACAAAAAGAAATCGAAAACGAAAACGAAAAAAAATGGGCATCGCAAGACGGAGTTCCCGTAAATACTTCGGGAGGACTAGGGGCAGACTGGACAAATCGCAAATACGACCCAAACGGTTTATGGGCGTATCGAGCTGTTTCAAAAGTTGAACTGGAGACCAAGGGAGAACAGAACGCGATTGATGTTCTGATTGAACAAGCCTTGCCAAAAGGTTTAGCTCTTGCGGATCGGGCTGATCGCAGAACTCTCATTCGTCGCGCCACATTCGATTTGATCGGCTTGCCCCCCACCCCGCAGGAAGTAGAAGCTTTCCTGCAAGATCCCGCTTCGGATCGCCAAGCGTTTGCGAAAGTTGTTGACCGCTTACTGAAATCGCCACAATACGGAGAGCGAATGGCTCAACATTGGCTGGATGTCACTCGCTATGCGGATTCCTCCGGTTTTGCCAATGATTTCGAGCGAGCCAACGCATGGCGATATCGAGACTATGTCGTTCGCGCTTTCAACAACGATAAACCGTACAACCAATTCATACGCGAACAGATTGCCGGCGACGAGATCGATTCGAACAACCCCGAGTTGATTATCGCAACCGGTTTTCTGCGAATGGGCCCCTGGGAATTGACCGGTATGGAAGTTCCCAGAATTGCAAGACAACGTTTTCTGGATGATGTCACCAACAGCGTTGGCGAAACCTTCCTGGCTCATTCGCTACAGTGCGCCCGCTGCCACGATCACAAATTCGACCCTGTTCCGACTCGCGACTATTATTCCATTCAAGCTGTTTTTTCGACAACACAACTGGCCGAACGCAAGGCAGACTTTGGCAAGGAAGAAAATAGATCTGGCTTTGAAGAAGAAGTGTATCTCAGAAAAATTCAACAAACCTATCAGCAGACACTCGCCGAACTCGATCAAGTTTTATTGAAAAATGCACAGAAATGGTTTGTGGAACATCCGGCTCGCAAGAAACAGTGGGACGAAATTATTGAGAAGTTTCAAACGAATGGTCGCAAAGATAAATTCTTCGATGGTGCCAGATATCTGATGGGGAAAACGGGTCTCCCGGAAAATGAATATCCACCGCAACGTCTTGGCTTTACGCCAGAACAATTCGGACTCGAACGGGTTGCCCGCAAAGGGTTGCAACGTTTGGGCTGGGAGTTCGACCGCTATCAACCTTACGCACTGGCTGTGTACGACGGGCTGACTCCGGATGTTACATCTGTCAGTTCTCCAACGCGCGTCCCCAAAGACCGGCTGAAAAAAGGGGAATTGGAAAAGACCGCGATCCTGGCTGGCGGAGATCCTTTTTCACTCACCGAACCAGTAACACCGGGAACGTTGAGTATCATCGATAATCAAGTTTCAGCAACAATCCCGAATACGATTGAAGGGCGACGCATCGCCTTCGCTAACTGGGTTGCCCATTCCAAAAATCCGCTCACAACGCGAACCATTGTCAATCGTCTCTGGTTGTGGCACTTCGGCGAGCCGATTGCAGGAAACCCCAATAATTTTGGCTCATCGGGAAAGCGACCGACACATCCCAAACTTCTCGACTGGCTTGCAGCCACGCTTGTCGAAGAAGGCTGGTCGATTAAAGCAATGCAACGGCGCATCATGGTATCGGACACCTACTGCCGATCGAGTCGCCATCCCGAACCAAAGTCACTTCAAAAACTGGACCCGCAAGGTCTTCACTATGCTGCCTTCAAACCAAGACGTCTCACTGCGGAAGAGTTGAGAGATACGATGCTGGCGATTACAGGTGAGCTAAACCTGGCAACGGGAGGCATCCCCTGCCGCCCAGAAATCAATCTGGAAGTCGCCTTGCAGCCGCGTCAGGTGATGGGAACTATTGCAGCCGCGTGGACACCGAACCCGCTTCCGCAACAACGGCACCGCCGCTCGCTTTATGTACTGAAACTTCGTGGATTGATCGATCCCATGCTGGACGTTTTCAATCTCCCCTCTCCCGATTTTTCCTGTGAAAGACGCGATGCCTCGACCGTCACGCCACAAGTTTTCAGCTTGTTTAATGGTCAAAACAGTTCGACCCGCGCATTGACTTTGGCACAACGAGCAAGAAAAGAAACCCAAAACGACCGCGATGCACTGGTTCGTTGTTTTCAACTGGCCTATTCTCGTGAACCCTCATCACAGGAATTGAAAGAAGCTCTCTCGCATTGGCGAGAATTGGAAAAAACACTGCCTGAGAAAGCCGTCCGCATCACTCCACCGCCAACAAAAGTTATTCGCGAAGCAATCGAAGAAAACACGGGCGAAAAGTATACCTTCGTAGAAAATCTGTACTCAAATTCAGATTTCGTTGCCGATCTGCAACCAGCAGATGTTGATCGGCATACGAGAGCCCTGGCTGACTTTTGCCTGATCATTATGAACTCAAACGAATTTGTCTATGTCTATTAAGAATGCCCAACATGGCTGGTTCATTCTG
>JAJRTM010000154.1 GCA_024278285.1 Planctomycetota bacterium | reverse complement strand
CAAAAAGGATCGAGTAAATGAATTTAATTTCCTGTCGAATAAAATATCCTTTCCATAAAATATCTTGTTCTTTGTTTACCGTTTCTTTGTTGCTGTTTGTTTTATCGGTAAGTGATGTTGTTGCAGATGAAACATCGCAGAAAGCCAAGCCTGAAATTCCGGCTGCGATTCAGAAATTAACGAAGCAGGCGGTGCCGTTAAATAGGCAGAAAACGCTTTTCCTGGACACGAAAGAAAAGTGCCTCTATTTGCAGGGGACTGTTGTTCTTAATGCAGGACTGCTGGAGATGCTTTGTTGTCGGGAGCAAAGTAAAGAGCATGAATCGATTATTGCAGTCAATTGCAAGGCGTTCCCGATTCACACCGGGCTTTTGGCATTGAAAGCAAAACCGGGAAAGCCTGTTTCATTTGATCCCGCGTATCAACCGCCTACGGGTGAGAAGATTGCAATTATTGTTATGTATGCCAACAAGCAAGGGAAGTTAATACAATGCGATGCCCGTCAGTGGGTGCGTACTGTTACCAGACGCTACTTTTTCACTCCGCTTGCGAGACAGCCTGTCGACCTGACGATCCCCGAAGAAAGTGATATGAAGTATGACCGCAGACGTCGAGAGTTGTTGTACTACGGCACGATGAGTCTCGATGAGTTGAAAAAATTGCAACTACTTTGCGAGGACAAAAAGTATCGCGAGGCGTTGAAAGAACTTTATCAACTCTCTCAGCCTCATTTACTAAAAGCGGATTGGGTTTTTGCGGGAAGTTTGTTTCAGAAAGATCCTCAAACAGGGGAGCAACGATATCTTGCCGAAGGAGGCGATTATATTTGCGTTGCCAATTTTTCTTCGGCAATGATCGATGTTGCAATTCCGAGTAGTGCCTCGGATGCCAATCGCGGATTTGAAGCCAACAGCGATTTGGTCCCGCCTCCCGGTACACCCGTATTACTGAAATTGCAAAGAGCAGTAGATTCAAAAGAGGCTAAATAGGGTATCAGCAAGAGAGAGGCTCGCTTTTCCGATTTGCTGATTCGGGGTATCTGCTCAATCTTTTCTTAGCAATCCCAATAAAACTGATGCAACAGTTCTCTGTCTTCCCGGTTAAAGCATCATTTTCTCATGATATCAAGCCGAATATAGAAGATATATCACGAAAGATAACCGTAGCCGATTCCGCAAGAAGCGATTCTGAAAAGGCTCTGCTTGTTATCAAACCCCATCATTCGGTCTTCAGATCAAAAATAGAGTATTCACTTACAGGGAAGTCGTAAAGAATATAGCAAAAATAGGCCAGGAAACTGACGTTATTCAAATAAATTTGTCATCAATTTTAATTGTCGCAATGCAGAGAAGATGACGAAAATGGAACCCGGTTTCTTGGACTGATTTCGTAACAGAGACACCTTTAATGTCACGGAGAGACATGTACTGTCTAATTTCTGATAGAGCCGAGTGCTAACTTGAGGATATTTCTCATGATGAGAGAGTATCGATCTTCCAAGCGTCAGCCTGGTACCCGCCGACGAAATGTCGCCGCGGCGATGATTGCTGGAGGAGCGCTTGCATTTTTGTACTACAGCTTTGAACCCGTCGCCGCTGAAGATAATCGCCCCGTAAATTTTGCCTCTGTTGATAAAACGGACCTGTCCAGTCTGCCTGATTTTGTCATTCAGTCTCAGGTTGAACCAAAATTAGTTCCCAACCCAAGTGAAACGGACTCTGTTGCAAATTCTACTTCAAGCAAAGTAACAGAACTGACTAACCGTTATGCTTTGCTTTTCATGGTCAGTCAGCTAGAACGTGGGATCGAAAAGCTGGAAGAACATGATTGCTATTCTGTTACCTTTGAACGCCTTGAGCGGATCAATGGCGTGTTGCATGATCAGCAGGAAATCGATTTGAAAGTGCGGCACGCTCCTTTTTCCGTCTATATGAAATGGCGTTCTGGCGATAAGGGCCGACAACTGCTATTTACTGAAAAGGAAAACGATGGTCGCATGCTCGTGAAACTGGGCGGGCTGAAAGGACGTTTTCTTCCCACAATTAAATTAGATCCTGATGGGTCTCGTGCGATGGCTGAATCGCGACACTCGGTTGCTCAGGCTGGCATTGTGAATCTGGCACGAGAACTTATTCTGAACCGTCAGAAAGATCTGAAACTCAAACAGATGCCAAGTTGTGTGATTACAGAAAATGTAAAATTTCACGAACGCCCCTGCACACAAGTTGTTGTCGAATACCGTTCCGCAGAAGATTCCTCTGTTTATCGTCGAACCATTACGATGATCGACAAAAAATTGCACATTCCTGTTTATGTGCGAAACTACACATGGCCATCAGAGGACACAGTTGATATCGAAGAGGAAACACTCATCGAATGTTACTGCTTCAAAGACCTGCACTTAAATGAGCAATTGGCTGATGTCACCTGGAAGAAGAGCAATCCCAGGTACCGTTTTCGATAATGGCTTATAGCTTGCGGCATCAATTCTAAATATGCTTTGATCATGCTGCTGAGATATTACGAATAAAAAACAGCCCACAGGATTCTATCCTGTGGGCTGTTTTGCTACTCACGCTCAAAAATGGCACATTAACTGTTTTGCGTAAGCAAATGGCGGACTGCGCACCTGGGCAAAGAAAACAGTTGGCGACGGAAACGCTTTGGTTGCAGGGATATCACCTATGGCATGCCGTATCTCTATACTGAGAATGAAGTTACAGTTCGTACCTGTTTGCTGGACTTATACTGCTGCTGATACGATCACTTCCTCTTCCCCCTGGTTTAACCAGAAGTCTTCGCTGGTTTAATCCGCAGGATCGTTTTACGTGGACCCGATTGTTAAAACTCGTGCCGGTCGGAAAAGAAACAACATCAATTTGCCTTGCACTCACCTTATGCTTGGTGCAACAGGAAGTGAGAAGTCGGGCAGGTTGCCTGTAACTTAATCAGCCTTCGGGTTTTGATTATGTTTCGGTAAGTTGCCAGGCAAAGGAGACAAAGGATCGTTATTTATCAGGATGGTCGGCTATGTCGGCGCATTTCGGGGATGTGAAATGCTTGTATTAAGTAGAAAACAGGACGAAAAAATCATCATTGGAGATAATATCTCGCTGATGGTTATATCAATTCAGGGCGATAAAGTCCGATTGGGAATCGAAGCACCGAAGGATGTCAGCATCCATCGGCAAGAAGTTTACGATGCCATTCAACGTAAACAGTTTGAAACAGAAGAAGGTAGCGTCAGCGATTCAAAAGATGCCTGAGCAGTACATGCGCAGGTAGCTTGTTTGAATCGTCTCTGCTCGCGAGGTCGATTGCGCTGTCTGTGAATGAAGATCACATCCAGTTATTCCCGCCTGTAATGCCCGCTACGTCCGCCCGACTTTTCCAGTAGATGGATCGGGCCAATTTCCATGCTGCGATCTATCGCCTTGCACATATCGTAAATGGTAAGAGACGCGACAGAAACAGCCATCAACGCTTCCATTTCGATGCCCGTTTTCGCATGGACAGAAACCGTCGCAATAATCTTCACCTGATCGGGCTGCACCGCTTCGATTTCAATCTTTGTCGATTCCAGTGGCAACAGATGACAAAGTGGAATTAAATCAGCAGTTCGTTTCGTCGCCATAATTCCTGCCAGGCGTGCGACTTCAAAAACGTTTCCCTTTTTGAAATCATTCGCAGAAATTTTTTGTAGCGTCGCAGGCTGCATCTGCACAATACCCTGTGCAACAGCAACGCGACAGGTGGCCTGTTTGTTTCCCACATCAACCATCCGGCTCGCACCTTGCTGATCAAAATGCGTCAATTCATTTGCATTATCCATCATTTGTACCAATATTCGTTTTTCAATAAGAATCGTTCGAGCAATTACTGTCCGATCTTATCTAGGGCTTGCTGATAAAGTATTTTACTCTGTTATTATTGTATGAAGTTGCCATTCTTTCGACCTTGGGTACAAGGTTTTTATGTGAAATTGGGCCAAAACCCTTGCGTCTGAAATTTATGTCGTGGCAATTGGAGACGGCAGGCGGGCGTTTTTTCTTACAAAAACGGTGGCCAGATGTACCGAAAAAAGATTCCTCAGCAGTGGGGAATATTCGAGAGCAAGACCAATCGAATTGATGATCGCCTCGTCAGCATTTCGCAGCCGCACGTTCGACCGATCAAACGAGGCAAAGCTCGTAACAAAACCGAGTTTGGTGCGAAGTTATCGTTGAGCGTTGTCAGCGGTTTTT
>JAJRTM010000153.1 GCA_024278285.1 Planctomycetota bacterium | reverse complement strand
TCCCTTGGCATTGGAGCCGACGGTCAGGTAGGGAAGAGACAAATTCAGTTTCCACGGGCCGGAACGAACCGCCTGGAGTTGGTATTTCTGATAATAGTAGAACGCTTCATTCGGACTTTTTGCTTTCTCTTCAAACAGAAGTGGCTCGATGTTTTTTCCATCGATGATGCGTTTTTTCGGGACCGGTGTTTTTGTCATCGCAGCAAACGTGGGGAGAAAATCCATCATCGTGCAAAGTTCTGCACATTCCGAATTGGCTTCGATCTGACCGGGCCAACTCATAATACAGGGGACGCGCATTCCTCCTTCTGAAGTTGTGTAACCCCAGCCGGCAAGCGGTTTGTTGGTCCCTTGAATTGGTCTTCTGCGTGGGGCGCCGTTATCGGAAGTCCAGACGATGAGGGTTTTTTCGGTCAATCCATTTTCTTTTAAGGTGCGAACCATCTCGCCGAGTGACCAGTCGATTTCTTCGATGGAATCTCCCCACGGACCATTCTTCGATTTACCACGGAAAGCTTCGCTGGCAAACGGAGCGCGGGTACTGCCGGGCATGCACTGCGGGAAGTAAAGAAAAAACGGTTCCTCTTTCTTTTCGACAATCCACTCGCATGCTGCCTTGGTTAAACGCTGAGCCAGCATGTCGCGATCACACGGTGCTTCGATCACGCGATCATTTTCCATCAACGGCAGTGGTGGCCAGTTCTGCCCGGCTCGCGGTGTCATGTCGTCGCTGTAAGGGATGCCCATGAAGTAATCGAATCCCTGCGCATTGGGCAGAAATTCCGGCTGATCTCCTAGATGCCATTTCCCGAAAATTGAAGTGGCATACCCGGCTTGCTTCAGCAATTCTGCAATGGTCAGCTCTTTCGGATTGAGGCCAAATTGGGAAACGGGACGCAAGACCCAGCCGTCGGTCATTGTCATGCTGATTCGTTTCGGATAACAGCCGGTCATCAACGCGGCTCGGGAAGGAGTACAAACTCCGCTGGCAGAATAACAGTGCGTAAATTTACGCCCCTCTTTTGCCAACTGATTCAAATGCGGCGTGCGGTGCAGCGTGGAGCCGAACGGTTCGATATCGCCATAGCCGAGATTATCACAGAAGATAAAAATGATATTCGGTCGGGATGTTCGTTCTGCCTTCGCAAAAAGTGAATGAACATTTTGCCCCATCAAACTACAGAGCATGACACCTACAATTAAAAGCGGTCTGAGATTCATTATTTTCCTCGCTGTAAAATACACCCATGCAGGGCAACAAACCAGAGGTTAACATACCCGGCTCGCCCACCTGTTGGTAATCCGGTTTCAAATATGATAATAAATCTCTGCCTCATAATCTGCATCAGAAACCGAGCGACCTGAAGAATGATGAAAGAAAATGGCTCTTTATACTTTATAATGGCTGAAACATTTTACAGCCACGGATGAACACGGATTTCCACGGATCAATTCTGCTGAAGAAGCAAGGACGATATCAGAGACAGAAGAAAAAAACTGAAAATGAACCTCTCTTCTTGTTACCTTTGCGAGAAACTTTAGTCAAACAAATAGACGAATCTTCAATAGAAAAAGAGGAATGGATTTGCAGCAAGAGGCAAAAAAAAAGAGAATTTTCAACATCAACTGACATGAAAATGACTCTGTTGTGTGAGTGACATTTTTTTTGATCTGTGTTTGATCCGTATTACTAACGGTAAAAGTTTGCGAACGGTTCGCAAATTATAGAAAAATATCGGTTTGGTTACGGCTATCAGAATGAACCAGCCGTGCTGTGTGAATCCGTGGCTCTTTTATTTAGCCACTAAAATGTGGGAAGAACCAATAATATTATGCCTCTTGATCCCCGCGTGAAACAGTTTTTGGATGCAATTGCCGAGTTGGACCTTCCGCCCATCGAACAGTCAACCGCAGTAGAAGTCCGCGCCCGCAAAGTTCCGGTGATGGGAAGTATTGAACCTGTTCAGGAAATTCGACATCTTTCTATCCCGACTCGATCAGGATCAATCAACGCCCGGCTGTATGTTCCTGAAGCGTCTACTGAAAATGAAAAGCCTCGTGAGCTTCCTGTCATTATCTACATGCACGGCGGCGGCTGGGTCATGGGGGAACTTAATACTTACGATCAACTTTGCTGCGCGTTGGCAAAACGAAGTGAGTGTGCGGTCGTCAGTCTTGAATATCGTCTTGCTCCCGAGCACCCCTACCCGGCAGCGGTTGAGGACTGCATCGATAGTGTGAACTGGTTGCTGCAGGAAACGTTGTCATCAAAATCAGATCCCAACCCAAGTTGGCAGACCGATCCAAGTCGCATTTTCATCATGGGAGACAGTGCCGGCGGAAATCTGGCTGCTGTGGTTGCGTTGGAACTGAATTCTCAGAATCCTCATCCATTAAAAGGACAGATTCTGATTTATCCGATTACGGATGCCGACTTCACAAGAGAATCGTACATCAAATGCAGCGAAGGTTACTTTCTGACGACAGCGATGATGAAATGGTTCTGGAAGCAATATTGCCCCGATGAAACAAAATGGTTCGAGCCAGCATTATCTCCATTACGGGCAACTGATCACGCCGGGTTGCCGGAAACTTTTCTTGTCACCTGCCAATACGATCCCTTACGAGACGAAGGAATCGCGTACGCAAAAACATTGCAAGCGGCAGGAGTAAAGGTGGAACATCACGATGTCCCCGGTTTCATTCACGGTTTTTTGCGACAACTACAGACATTCCCACAAGCAGATGAAATGCTGTCCCAAATCGCGAATTGGGTTAAACTTCGGCAATAGCAATACTTCATCAATTTTCATCTTCAAGCAAAAAAGCCCCTGCGAAATTAGTTTTCGCAGGGGCTTTGATAAAATGGGGACGCAGGGATTTGAACCCTGGACCTACCGATTAAAAGTCGGTTGCTCTACCAGCTGAGCTACGTCCCCTGATGTTTCTGCCAACACGCTGCATTTGTACCGACAACCGAAACATCTTCTGATACGGAGATATTCGGAATGATGCAGCTTGAATTCAAGTCAAAAAACTTATTTTGACAAAAATGCAATACGATCGACAGAATTTCCAGTCAGTCAACTCTCGAATGATGACATTTCGTCCTCTGTTTGTATTGCTTCCATTAAACAAATCAAATAGATCACCGAAAAGTTCTCATTACTACTTTGACTCAAAATATGAAGAAGAGGTTCGCAAAAGAGCAAAATTCTCTCTTCTCTTCCTCATCAGCGGGCATAAGATAACAGAAAGCTCAGTAAGAACAAGTCACGAATTGCAATCTATTGGTCGATGTTTTCTCCTGAGCAGATGTCTTGCCAATTGTGACAATGTGTCGCTATCAAATGACTTGCGAAATCAGGGCGGATTTGTCAAAATTTTACCCCTCTTAACAAGTAAAGAAGATGGCTGTAATGCGACTGAAACCCTTGGAGACGTAGCCAGATCCCTGCTTACTCTTGCCTCGGTGTTCTTTTTTGCAGTGTTCTTTTTTTTAGTGTTTGCCTAGATCAATGATGTGCTGAGTCTCTATGGGAAGAACAGACCTGAAAACACCTATATTGTCAGAATAACCCTTATAATCCTCACAGTGGTTACGGTTTCTCTCTAATCCACCGGGCGTGCTTAGACTACCGAGCCTATTATTGCCGAGAATGAAGACTATGTCGTCTTCCCCATCCTTAGAAACCGAACAGGAGAAGTGTACGCCTTTGCAGAAAAAGCGTGCCGGGTTGGCTTGGTACGTTTCGCCTCGACTTTGGTTAAGAAAAATAATTGGCCTGAACGATACGCCTCATTCGATAGCACTGGGGGCAGCGATTGGAACTTTCGTTGCATTCACGCCCACGGTCGGTATTCAAATGTTGGTCGTGCTTGCGATCGCCTGGATATTGAAGCCGTTTTTCCGCTTCAATAAATTTGCTGGTTTAATTGCTGTTTATATTTCAAATCCGGTCACAACACTGCCTATTTATTGGTTCAATTACTGGATCGGCAGTTTTTTCATTCCTGGAAATCTGACACGGGAGCACTTGGCGACTGTCCTTAGCTATCAGTCTCTTTGGCAATGGAGCAAAAGCATGTGGGCCTTGCTGGTTGAAATTGGTTGGCCACTACTGCTTGGTTCGGTCATTGTCGGTGTTGTTTGTGCTTTGCCAACATACCCCCTGGTGAAATGGCTTGTCGAGGCAGTGCAAAGAAGAAAACGGCATCACCGGGCCAAAAGCAATTTCTGAGCTTCATCACCTGGCTTTGCCTGGAGGGAAATTGGTTGACCAACGAGAAGGTGAAGCGGTTCAGTCAGGCGAAATTCATCTTCGCGATAGATGAAACCTCATCAGCATTGGCAACTGTTTTCAATACTCCAATGACCACGTTCGCAGCGTCCAAACAATTTCACACTCATCCGTAAACTGCTGATGTAATATTCTTGGTTCTTCCCACATTTTAGTGGCTAAAAGAAAAAAGAGCCACGGATTCACCCAGCACGGCTGGTTCATTCTGATAGCCGTAACCAAACTGATATTTTTCTATAATTTGCGAACCATTCGCAAACTTTTACCGTTAGTAATACGGATCAAACACAGATCAAAATAAATGTCACTCACGCAACAGAATCATTTTCATGTCAAGTGAAGTGAAGTTGCGAATCCATTCCTCTTTTTCTATTGAAGTTTCGTCTATTTGTTTGATTAAAGTTTCTCGCAAAGGTAACAAAGAAAAGAGGATTGTTTTCAGTTTTTTCTTCTTTCCCTGATATCGTCCTTGCTTTTTCAGGGGAATTGATCCGTGGAAATCCGTGTTCATCCGTGGCTGTAAAATGTTTCAGCCGTTATAAAGTCGGAAGAACCATTTTCTTGAGCTGCCTGCTCGAAAGGCAGCATATCTGGTATCGGATATACCGGGGCAGAGTGGGCGAATATTGAAATTTGCGTGAATAATCCGATTCTGTGCATTCCCTTTTTTTCAATCGTCCCTTGGTGTTCTCTTCTGGCTCTGCAGTTATACTAGGATGAAGAAAATCGACGAAAGAAATTAACCGTCAGTAATTTGAAGGGCATCGCATGACTCAAAATACAAAAGCTTTTGATGTTTCGAAACATCGCGGTATTGTTGTCATTTCGCCTTTGGGAGACACCCTCAGTTTTCGTGATGTCGATATTCATCGAGAATCGGATGAGATTACAGAGATGATCCGCAAGGAAAATTTGAAGCGGCTCGTCATTGATCTGGGGCATTCAAATTATTTTGGCAGCATCATGATTGGAATGATTAATTCCTTCGGGCAACTGGTCAAAGAACAAGGGGGTCAAATGGCTCTTTGTAATGCTTCCGATGACATGCAGGCCATTCTGAAGATTATGAAAATCGATACTCTCTGGCCTCACTTTCCCACACAGGCCAAGGCGATCAAAGCTGCCAGGGCGTGGAAGTTGGAATAGAAGAGCAAGGCATTTGTTATTGAATTTGCCCTTTAATAATCCGTTGAGTTTTCTCCCAGCCTTCATCAAGAAATTCAACGTATTGCTCAGC
This sequence comes from Planctomycetota bacterium, assembly GCA_024278285.1. Taxonomy (GTDB): domain Bacteria; phylum Planctomycetota; class Planctomycetia; order Planctomycetales; family Planctomycetaceae; genus Rubinisphaera. The sequence continues at coordinate 1,060 of JAJRTM010000153.1, read as the reverse complement.
AGTCAAGTAGTCCTCATGATTGATCACCTCGGCTGCAAAAGAGAACAGCCAGCCTGCTTCATGGTGATCGGTGTTAATCAGCGAGGGATCGTTGAGCAATTCTTCATTGAATTGAATATCGCTGCCGCTGCCCGGTGCGGTAAGATTGGAAACTGCTTTGGAACTTTCGATTTCGCCGATGGTCTGCTTTTTTTCAATCGAAGAACCGGCGTCTAACGCCCAATCCAAGAAGTAAACATCCTGCAATAACCGTACTGAATAAGAGGTGAAGCCAACAAACAGGCGGGAATCTTTCTGTTGAACCCACATATGATTTTCAGCATAAAACCGATCAGTCGGAATTCGGGCTTCGTACTGCCCCATCATAAAAACAAGTTCGGCTTCGCTCACTACTAATTCCTGCAAATGCTCTTGTTGACAATCTACAGGAATTATAGCCGATCATCCCTCAATGGAACCATCAGAAGCTCAAAATTACAATCATTTTTGTGTTTGATGAGCAGCAGGTTTGAGAACCAGATCTGATTTTTGTGGCTTCCTTTGGGCGGTTGATTGAGTCGGGCTGCTCATTTCCTGCCCAGGGAACATGCGGATCGATGTCACCACTCGTTTTTGTTGTTTGAACTGGCGTCCGTTTACCTGAACGGTCATGTTAATGACGTGATCAATATGCGATTTTACCGGCAAGCCTGTTTTGCGATCGATCGTGCAAGTCCCCATCGTAAAGCCATCCTGTACTTGCAGGGCGATCGGTTTTTTATCGGTGCTGGAAACCACAGCCGAGGGAGAGATGTCGCCCTGAATTTCTATTTCTGCAACTTCGTCGTTCAATTCCTTCATTGTGTATTTGATTTTCAGCGACATCGGAACAGGGTCGGAATAATGACGTGATTTGGTCCAATTCCCGCCAAGCCGTACGAACGTAGAACCATCTTTTGAATTCGGATCAAAAGGGAGCAGACCGATGGTGTCATCCACAAAATTTGCGATGCCCTCCTGCCCGGAATATTGTGCGAGCGTATCTGCCACCAGGTCCGCTTTTTGTGCAGGGACACCTGCT
>JAJRTM010000152.1 GCA_024278285.1 Planctomycetota bacterium | reverse complement strand
GTTAGAGATTGAATTATCCCAAAACAAAGCTTGAATTTCAGTTCGCACGGCTCACAGAGCCGTGGCACCCAACAGGGGATCATAAAACAAAGCGCAACAGTACAACTGACAACAGCTTAAGAAATTTACCAGGTCAGTGTTATCCCTGGTTACGATGCGGTTTTATTACCGGTTCCAAAATAACATTAATGTAGGCAACATAAACACTCCGACGTAACCCGGGTCATTATTGCCCCGGCTCGCCTGCGATGTTTTCGAAATATTTGAATTTCAAGTAGTGATGGAATAAGTTTTGAGGGAAGATTGTATGAGTAGTCCAATACGTAAAGATGGTTATCCGCTGGCTCACGATTTGTATTCACCAGAGTACGAACATGAAAACTGTGGCGTCGGTTTTATTGCCCATTTGAAGGGAACGCGTTCGCATCAAATTGTTGATGACGCTGATCAAATCAACCGACAGATGGAACACCGTGGTGCGTGTGGATGCGAAGAAAATACGGGCGACGGAGCAGGAATCCTCACCGCGATTCCCGATGAACTTTTACGCGAAGTGATTCCACAGGAACTCGGCAAAGAACTCCCGGAAGCTGGTTTGTATGGTGCGGGGATTGTCTTTTTACCTCAGGATAGATCTCGTCGTGAACATTGTAAGCAGGTTGTGAATGATTTAATTGCAGAGCAAGGGCAGAAACTAATCGGCTGGCGTGTTCTACCGGTTGATGTAGACGCGGCTGATATCGGCCCGACTGCTCGCGAGTGTATGCCTTACATGGAAATGCTGATTGTCGCTGCCGCTGACGGGTTGGATCAAAAAGCGTTTGAACGTCAACTATTTGTGATCCGAAAAGTTGCCAGTCATCGTTTGCGTGTTGTTGAAGAACATGCCGAAGCTCTGTTGTTCTACGTTTGTTCGCTTTCAACGGAAGTCATTATTTATAAGGGGATGATGACGCCGCATCAGGTGATGCCCTTTTTCAAAGATTTGCAGAATCCGAAATATAAAACACACCTGGCGATGGTGCATTCTCGCTTTTCAACCAATACGATGCCTAGTTGGGATCGCGCTCAGCCGTGCCGCTTTATGGCTCATAACGGGGAAATTAATACGCTGCGAGGCAACAAGAACTGGATACATGCCCGTCAGGGAGCGATGCAAAGCGACCTGTTTGGGGATGATTTGCAGAAATTGATGCCCGTTGTTGAAGAGCATTGTTCTGATTCTGGTGTCTTCGATAACGCATTGGAATTTTTACTGCTGGCAGGACGTTCGCTTCCTGAAGCGGTCATGATGATGATTCCTGAAGCGTGGCAAAATCACCATTCGATGCCTGACGATAAACGAGCATTTTATGAATTCCATTCTGCATTGCAAGAACCATGGGACGGACCGGCTTCGATTTCCTTTACGAACGGACATTACATCGGTGCGGTTCTAGATCGCAACGGGTTAAGACCGTCCCGTTATTATGTAACGCATGATGATCGCGTTGTGATGGCAAGTGAAGTGGGCGTGGTTGATATCGATCCGGCCAATGTGAAATCGAAAGGACGATTGCAGCCGGGCAAAATGTTCCTGGTCGATTTTGAACAGGGACGCATCATCGATGACGAAGAACTCAAACATGAAATTGTGAATCGCAAACCGTATCAGCAATGGTTGCAGGAACAACGCATCACGCTCGGTGAACTGCCTGCTTCAGACATTCCTGTGGATGCCGAAAATAATAACGAACTGCTTCGCAAAATGCAGGCGTTTGGCTTCACCAGTGAAACGATGCAGTTCATGCTGCTGCCGTTGATCGAACAAAAACGAGATCCGGTCGGCTCGATGGGCGACGATACCGCACTTGCTTGTTTAAGCGAGAAGCCGCGGATGCTGTACGATTATTTCAAACAGCTTTTTGCTCAGGTGACAAACCCCGCGATCGATTCGATTCGGGAAGAAGTAATTATGTCGCTGGAGTGTTTTATCGGACCGGAAGGGAATTTACTCGAAGCAAGCCCTGAAGATTGTCATCGCCTGGCGGTGCCTCATCCGATTCTGACGAATCACGAACTTTCCGCGCTCAAGCATCTGGATCATCGTGGCTGGAAAACAAAAACGATTGATATTACTTATCCGCGAATAGATGGTGCCGCAGGAATGAAGGCGGCGTTGGACCGGATTTGTGAAGAAGGGGTGCAGGCAATTACAGATGGTTATTCGCTGGTCATTTTATCAGATCGTGCATTAAGCGAAGACCGTGTTGCGATGAGTTCGCTGATGGCGACGGGGGCGATTCATCATCACCTGGTGAAAAATGAATTGCGGACACGTATCGGGATTGTACTGTAATCAGGAGAAGCGAGGGAAGTACATCACTTCTGTTTGTTGACCGGTTACGGAGCCGATGCGATCAACCCGTACATGGCATTTGCCTCTGTGCAACAGGCACTGCGAAATGGCGAATTGGAGGGGGACTGGTGCGAAGAATCGATTGTCGCCGGCTACCGCAAAGGGGTTGCCAAGGGGATGCTCAAAGTCTTTGCGAAGATGGGAATATCAACACTTGCCAGTTACAAGGGAGCACAAATTTTTGAAGCCGTCGGTTTGAACAGCGATGTCATTGATCGCTGTTTTGTCGGGACTGCCAGCCGGATTAAAGGGGTAACGCTTGAAATTCTGGCAGAAGAAAACCTGCGACGTCATTCAGTTGGTTACCCACGGCGAGAAGAAAATCGGTTGCCCTTGTTGGAAAATATGGGGTTGTACGCCTGGCGGAAAACGGGTGAAAAACATGCGTGGAATCCTTACACAATCGCCAAGGTGCAGGAAGCAGCTCGCACGGGCGAACAAAGTGCTTACGACGATTTTGCAAAGCTGGCTGATGAAGAATCAACACGAAATTGTCATTTGCGTGGGCTTCTTAAATATAAAAAATGTGAACCGATTCCGCTTGATGAAGTGGAACCAGCGAGCGAAATCTTGAAGCGTTTTTGCACTGGGGCGATGAGTTACGGTTCAATTTCAGCCGAGTCTCACGAAGCAATCGCGATCGCGATGAATCGTTTGAAAGGGAAAAGTAACACAGGCGAAGGAGGCGAAGATTATTCGCGATTCAAGCCGATGGAAAATGGCGATTCAAAACGCTCTGCGATCAAACAGATTGCATCTGGACGATTTGGGGTTACCAGTTGGTATCTGACGAATGCGGATGAACTGCAAATTAAAATTTCGCAGGGAGCCAAGCCGGGCGAAGGAGGAGAGTTGCCCGGCTCGAAAGTGAATAAAATCATCGCAGCGACGCGGCATTCAACGCCGGGCGTTGGGTTGATCAGCCCGCCGCCTCATCATGATATTTATTCGATTGAAGATTTGGCTCAATTGATTTTTGATTTGAAGAATGCAAATCCGACCGCAAGAATTTCCGTCAAGCTTGTTTCTGAAGTTGGAGTCGGGACGATTGCATCTGGTGTCGCGAAGGGACATGCGGATAACATTCTCATTTCCGGCGATAACGGCGGCACGGGAGCATCGCCGTTGACGAGCATTAAACATGCGGGGCTTCCCTGGGAATTAGGGATCGCGGAAACTCACAAAACGCTGGTGATGAACGATCTTCGCAGCCGAGTTCGGTTGCAGACAGATGGTCAATTGAAAACCGGACGCGATGTCGCGATTGCGTGTATGCTCGGGGCAGAAGAATTCGGTTTTGCAACCGCCCCGCTGATTGCACTTGGTTGTATTATGATGCGAAAATGTCATCTCAATACGTGTCCGGTCGGGATTGCAACACAAGACCCGGAATTACGGGCGAAGTTTTCCGGCACGCCTGATGATGTTGTCAATTATCTTTACATGGTCGCAGAAGATACTCGCAAACAGATGGCAGAATTGGGATTCCGCACAATCAACGAAATGTGCGGGCAGAGTGATCGTCTGGAATTGAATGATGAGATTGATCATTGGAAAACAAAACATCTGGATCTTTCTGCGGTGCTGGCGATGCCGAAATCGCTTTATCCAAATGCGGGAACGTATTGCGACCGAGACCAGAATCATGGCCTGGAAGAATCGATTGATCAGATGGTTCTCATTCCAAAATGTCAACCTGCGATTGAAAACGGACAGCCGGTTCGATTGGAAATGGAAATCCAAAACATTGACCGGGCGTTCGGCACAACGCTCAGTCACGAGGTTTCCAAGAAATGGGGACCGAATGGTTTACCAGAGGATTCGATTTACATCAAATGCAAAGGTTCCGCAGGGCAATCGCTGGGAGCATGGATGACATCTGGCATGACCATTGAAGTAGAAGGGGACGCCAACGATTACGTTGGCAAGGGATTATGTGGCGGCCGGATTATCGTTTCTCCTCCAGCAGAATCGACGTTCAAACCGACCGATAATATCATCGCAGGGAATGTTTGCCTGTACGGGGCAACTTCCGGTGAAGTCTATTTGCGAGGGATGGCTGCAGAACGATTCTGTGTGCGAAATTCCGGTGCGGTTGCCGTTGTCGAAGGAGTGGGGGATCACGGTTGTGAGTACATGACCGGCGGCATCGCGATCATTCTCGGCAAAACAGGCCGCAACTTTGCAGCCGGGATGTCGGGCGGAGTCGCGTATGTGTATCAACCGAAAGAAGAGTTCCTGCCAAATTGCAGCTTGGATTTAGTCGAATTAGAACAGGTTGACTCTGCAGAAGAAGCAGCCGAGTTGAAAACGTACATCGAAAACCATCAACAGTTTACCGGCTCAAAAATTGCGGAAGAGATTTTGTCTGATTGGGATAACAACATTGGCAACTTCGTCAAAGTGATGCCGGTCGATTATAAAAAAGCGTTAGCGGAACTGGCGAAAGAAAAAGAAGCCGAAAAAGAAGCCGCAGCCGTGGTGTAAATTTCGGGCGAGCCGGGGAGTGTCACCCCTCTTGTGACAGTTGCGTAGGGTGCGTCGTGATGCACCTTTTTGTGAGACATGAAATCTTTGGTGCGTTGCAACGCACCCTACTTTCTGTTTGTAGATAATTGAGAAATACCATGGGAAAGCCAACCGGATTCAAAGAATATACACGACACACTCCTTCGGAACTTGCGCCGCAAGAACGGATTGAAAACTGGAACGAGTTTGCAGTGCAGCTTCCTGTTGTTGAACTGCAACAGCAAGGGGCACGTTGCATGGATTGCGGGGTGCCGTTTTGTCACACCGGCGGCATGATGGGCAACATGGCTGCCGGGTGCCCGGTGAATAATTTGATTCCAGAATGGAACGATTTGATTTATCACGGTTTGTGGGAAGAAGCCCTTGACCGACTGCATAAGACGAACAATTTCCCCGAATTCACCGGGCGAGTTTGTCCGGCACCGTGTGAAGGTTCTTGCGTGTTGGGTATTCACGAACCGCCCGTGACGATCAAAAATATGGAGCGTTCGATTATTGATCGTGGTTTTGAAGAAGGTCTTGTTTCGGCAAGGCCACCGAAAAAACGAACGGGTAAAAAAGTAGCGATTGTCGGCTCTGGTCCTGCTGGGTTAGCGGCGGCGGCTCAGTTGAATCAGGCGGGACATTTCTGCACGGTTTATGAACGAGCAGATCGTTTGGGCGGATTGTTGATGTACGGCATTCCGAATATGAAACTTGAAAAAGAAATTGTCGAGCGGCGTTTGGAATTATTGAAAGAGGAAGGGATTGAATTCGTCACCAATACCGAAATCGGCAAAGATATTCCGGCAGAGAAACTGAGGAGCGACTTCGATGCGGTTATTCTTGCGGTTGGTTCGACGGTTCCAAATGATTTCTTTGCGAAGACTCCCGGACGAAATTTGAACGGGATTCACATGGCGATGGAATTCCTGCACGGCAACACAAAAAGTTTGCTCGATTCCAACTTGGAAGATGGCAATTATCTTTCCGCCAAAGATAAGCATGTGATTGTGATTGGCGGCGGAGACACCGGCAACGACTGCATCGGCACGAGTGTGCGGCACGGTTGTAAAAGTTTGATCAATTTCGAAATCGTGCCTCAATCACCCGAGAAGCGAGCGAGTGATAATCCGTGGCCACAATGGCCGAAAATCTTTCGTACCGATTATGGTCACAAAGAAGCGACTGCTGTGTTCGATTATTCCAGCGATGCAAACAAAACACTTCCCAACGATCCTCGAGAATACGCCATTCAAACAGTTGAATTCTTAGGGAATGACCAGGGAAATGTGCGCGCGATTAAAACGGTTCAACTCGATTGGTCGAAACCGTCTGGAAATGGTACTCCGTTCTCGCCGATTGAAGGGACAGAAAAAGAGTGGCCAGCCGATCTGGTCTTCATGGCTCTTGGCTTCCGTGGTCCTGAACAAACATTGGTTGAACAATTGAAACTTGAAACCGATGCCCGCAGTAACTTCAAAGCAGATTATGGCGATTATGCGACCAACCTTGACGGCGTTTTCGCAGCCGGGGATTGCAGGCGAGGGCAAAGTTTAATCGTCTGGGCGATCAACGAAGGCCGCGAAGCCGCCCGAGAATGCGACCGCTATTTAATGGGATCAACACAACTTCCGTAGGGGTTTCGCTTGGAAGGGGATTCTACAGAAAATTGGAAAAATCATGTGGAATACTATTTCTAAAAGGAGTAGAAGGCGGCATGTCCAATACCTCTAATGTCCTTGACCAAGTCTTGACGCCCTTTACAGAATGTCTGACGCCTGATGTTGCGCAGCGAATTGTTGATATGCGAGCCGATGCTGAGACGTAGGCCCGGCTTGATGAGTTGGCAGAAAAAGCGAATGACGGAAACCTGTCTGTACAAGAAGAAGCTGAGTACGCAAACTTTCGTGAAGCCTTTCACTTTATCACAGTATTGCAAGCCAAGGCACGCGACCTGCTTCGTCAATAATTGGCCTGTTCAATGAATAAATACTCCGTTTACTTGTACGTAAACGAGCAGAGAATCGTTGCGAATACTGTCGGCTCCCGCAATCTGCTGCCTCATTTTTCAATTTCCACATTGAACACATTGTTGTAAGGCAACATGGAGGTGGTGACAAACCTGCCAATTTAGCTTTGGCATGCCCTGACTGTAATGCCTTCAAAGACCCTAATTTGAGCAGTATTGACTCAGTATCCAAAGAATTGGTTGCCTTGTTTAATCCCCGCCAGCATTCCTGGGAGATACATTTTCGATTGAATAAAGCGTTCATTATTGGGCAAACACCAATTGGGCGTGCTACCGCTCGCCTTCTCGCTATGAATGATAAGAGTCGGCTTGATATGCGACAAGAACTTCTTAGCTAGTGTCTGTACGGAAAAGCTTCTTTTTCTTTGTCTGTGGGATTTCGGGGGAGTATTTCGGGGTGAAGATTTTTGTTTTGGGGGATGCTCGTCGTTTTGTTGCCTTCGATTGGTGCGAGGCTCTCATTTTTTGCGATTTTCGTCACCCGATGCGCAGCAGTGAACACCGCCGGGGGACAATACTCGCCGGCGGGGCGATTTTTTTATCGATTTGATTTCACGCAGCGAGCGGTCGGCGTAAACTGTGAGCCGC
>JAJRTM010000151.1 GCA_024278285.1 Planctomycetota bacterium | reverse complement strand
TGCCCGCTGGCGAATACTTTTGAATGCAATACTGATTAAACTCATAAGATTAAACTTGTTTTCTGGTCACTAAAAAATCGCAGGGTCCGCTGTGCAGACCAAAGGAATTGGCTTATCGGCATCTCTATTTAATTGGTCCGCTACGGTCTTTGGTCCGCACAGCAGACCCTACGGCCTTCATCTATGATGTTGCACTCAGGACCGCATTGAAATCTTTCAGGGAAGCAACGCGATCAAATTTCCCCGCGATTTCCGGATAGTGTGTTACCAACAGCAAAGAAACACTGAACTCTTTGCACATTTCGCGAATCAATTTCAAAATGGTCTCCTGATTCGCAGGATCGACACTCGCGGTTGGTTCATCTGCCAAAAGCAAACTGGGGCGATTGGCAAGAGAGCGGGCAATCGCGACTCGCTGTTGTTCTCCCACAGAAAGCTGAGACGGACGATGCGAAAGGCGTTTCCCCAATCCCATTTTTTCGAGCAGGTCTTTCGCCATCTGTTTATCGACCTTGCCCCGTGAAAAACTCATCCCCAGCAAAACATTTTCGAGTGCAGTAAATGCAGTCAGCAGATTGAATGTCTGAAAAACAAAACCGATTCGTTCTGCACGAAATCGATCACGCCCCGCTTCGGGCAGCCGGGTGATTTCTATATCGTCGATAAAAACCTGACCGGAATCTGGCGTGGTGATGCCAGAGATCACATTCAGCAGCGTCGTTTTGCCGCCGCCACTGGAACCGACCAACGCGATCTGCTCGGCTCGTTCGATCTGAAAATGTTCAATCTCCAGAATTGGCAACGTGTTGCCGTTCGGCTCTCGATAACTTTTTTTGATGTTCTTCAATTCGAGTGACATAAACCAACTTTCAACGACAAATGATAAACGATATCAGCTTGAATTTATATTCGAGAAATCAATCGGAGATGCTTCAATGCGGGCTGGAACGCCTCACCTTAAAACCGACCTCTATAATAGTGTAACCGCCACATTTTACGAATGGTACGAGGATTTCCCGGTTCAAGTTGGAGAATTCCGACGGAAATCAGCCCAATAATACAGGGAAACTGCATTGGCCCTCTATCAATGTGTAATATGTACAGGTTGTTTTGAAGTTTTGCGATCACAACGGCTGGAAACACGTTTTTCCGTACATTGAATCCGGCTATCGAGTTGAGAATGGGGCAGTTTGTGGTTAGACTGAGCCTTTTCTGCTTCCGCTGTGTCCTTCGGCTGTCTCCAAAAAGGAGACGACGCAGGCAGAAGCAAGCCGTCATGCTGAGATTGCGTTACTGCTCATTTTTTCGGCTTTGAAAATAGAACAGATAGATTTGAGGCATCGTATGTCATTAAAAAGTGAAAAATCTCCCATGAAACATTTGATCTCTGCCCTCGTTGTGAACCAGCCGGGGGTGCTGGCTCATATTTCGGGAATGCTGGCTTCTCGGGCGTTCAATATTGAAAGCCTCGCGGTGGGCGAAACCGAAAATGCAGGATTTTCACGTATGATTTTCGTTGTCGCTGGCGATAACCGCGTTCTCGATCAAGTTCGCAAACAATTGGAAAAAATTGTTACCGTTGTCCAGGTAGTCGATTTCTCTGATCGTACTTTTGTTGAACGAGACTTGATGCTGATCAAAGTTCGCACAAACAATGGCGATTTGACTCGCGTGAAAGAGATGGTCGAAGTTTTTCGTGGAAAAATTGTCGATGTCCAGGCGGCTCAGGTGATGATCGAAATTTCCGGGCAGGAATCAAAAATCTCCGCCTTTGTCGATGTCATGCGACCGTTCGGCATTATCGAACTGGTACGCACTGGACGCATCGCGCTGACACGCAATAATATCGAACTGCCTCCTGCTTTATTGGAGAAAGAGCCTGTCAAAACAGAAAAGACGGTTTCCTGAGCATTCACTTGCTATTAACTCTCAAACATTCTCTATCTGGGCAGATCATATTTCAATGTAGGGTGCGTCGTGACGCACCTCTTGCTTGGCACGAACAATCTGGTGCGTCACGACGCACCCTACCATTAAACTTAAAATTGAATATAACGAACGTTTTAGAAACAAAAAAGAAAGAAGATTCATGGCGATTAAGATTTATTACGATGCGGATGCAGATCTGGCACTGTTGAAAGACAAGACGATTGCAATTTTGGGCTACGGTTCTCAGGGACATGCCCAGGCACAAAACCTCAAAGATAGCGGCTGTAACGTCGTGATCGGTCAACGCAAAGGAAGCCCGAACTACGACTTGGCTGTCGAGCATGGTTTCGACCCAATGCCCGTTGATGAAGCAACCGCAGCAGGCGATCTGGTCAACATTCTGCTTCCCGATGAAGTGCAGGGAGATGTTTTCCGTGCTCAAATTAAAGACCGTTTGAGTCCCGGAAACCTGCTGATGTGTTCTCACGGATTCAACATCCATTTCGAACAAATTGCTCCCCCTGAAGGAGTCGATACGGCGCTTGTTGCACCAAAAGGACCAGGGCATTTAGTACGAAGTGAATATGTCGCAGGTGGCGGCGTGCCATCGTTAATCGCATTAGGAAAAGGAGCCTCCGATACATCACGTCAATTGGCACTCGCTTACGCCAAGGGAATTGGCGGCACGCGAGGCGGCGTGATTGAAACGACCTTTGCGGAAGAAACAGAAACCGACCTGTTCGGCGAGCAAGTCGTTCTGTGTGGCGGCGTTTCTGCCTTGGTTAAAGCCGGGTTTGAAACTCTCGTCGAAGCAGGCTACCAACCGGAAATGGCCTACTTTGAATGTATGCACGAGTTGAAACTGATTGTCGATTTGTTCTACCAAGGTGGTTTGAATTACATGCGATACAGCATTTCCAACACCGCAGAGTTCGGCGATTACACACGGGGATCACGGATCGTCACCGAAGAAACAAAGAAAGAAATGAAGAAAATCCTCACCGAAATTCAAACAGGTGAATTTGCTAAAGAATGGATTCTGGAAAACAAGGCAAATCAAGCCGCCTTCAAAGCAACCCGGCGACTGGAACGAAATCACGAAATCGAATCCGTCGGCAAAAGCCTCCGCTCAATGATGAGCTGGATCGATTCCAAAGAAGTCTAATCACGGTCCCGTTTAACAAAACGCATTCCCAAAGAGAGCAAGATATTCTTGCTCTCTTTTTTTGATTTCAGACGGTAACGACTCAGTCGGGTAGGGTGTGCTGTGCACACCAATTGTGGTTCACAATAATGATGTCATAGCCATTATAGCATTCATTACTCTGTAAGTGTGGTACGCACAGCGTACCCTACATCGCTGGAAAATGTATTGAGTGTTCTCATTATCGCTTAATACGCAAGTTCATTGAATTGCCAGTTTGGTTGGCGTTGCGTGGGGGGAGTGGTTGGGGTTGCGAGTTGATCCTTGCGGGGGCGTAGGAAGATGCGGGCTGGATCGCATTGGGAGCCCCTTTTAATCCGTTACTCCCTTTCAGATAGCCACTCACACCAAGTAGTTCTGGGTGACGCGCAACCTTATCGCTGAAGACACGCATATCTTGCACGATTGGTTCCAGATTGGAAAGCAGTGCAGCAAGAGAGGCAGAGGAAAGCTGCATGTTGCGATACAACTGCGGATCGGTCGCGAGCCGCTGTAACGAGCCATCTCCTTCATTGAGTTGTGTACTGAATTTATCGAGTTGCGCCAGCGTGTGATTTAATTGGGTCAGGCCAACATCAAACTTGGTGATCAGTTGGTTTGAATTTTCCGCGAGCGGCTGCGTGGCAACTCGCAAATTCTCCATCGTAGCCCCCAATGTATTCACTGCTGTTTTTGTTGCTGCGATTGTTTCTTGCGTTTGTTGAATGAGAGCTTCAGTCTGCTGCATCATGCGAGGCAGTGCCGTCATCGACTGCTTGATGGATGCTTGCAGTTCCGGATCTGCAACAATTTTATTGGCGATGTCCAGAGTGGTTGATGCTTTCTGCATTGTCACTGTTAAACCGTTGAGTGCAGTCGCTGCCTGCTCGATCATTTGATCCAGCGATCCCCGTTTTGTCATAATCAACGAATTCAAATTGTGACCAACCGTTTTCCATTCCTGGCTGGTTTGCTCAAATACTTTCAGCGTGTTATCCAAACGGGATTCGAGCCGTTGCACAATCGCAAGTGGATCTTGCGGAATTTTTCCTTCCAGAACATCTCCCTCTGCATAAAATTCAGAACTCATTCCAAGAGTGAAATCGATATGAGCTTCTCCCAGCAGCGAAGTCACGATATGAGCATGGGAATCTTTGGCGATTAAATGATCGCTGCGAATTTCAACCAGGACGAAAACTTTGCCTTCTTCCCGGTCAATCGTGACATCTTTGACTGTTCCGATTGGAATTCCACTTTGACGCACAGGCGTTCCCGGTTGAATGCCGGAGATTTCGGTAAAGTGAATCGCGAGCAGGTAGCGGGGCTGCATGTACCGTTCCAGCTTGCCGAACTGAAACGTCAGCCCGACGCCGATAATCGTCGCAACGATTACGAATAAGCCAACTCGAAATTGTAACTGGCGTTCTGACATGATAACAAAAAACTTTATCGGTACTGCTTTGATGTGGAATCATGAATTTGGACAGGCGAGCCGGGGGTGTTAACCCCCTGGTTACCATGCTGCATCTCTACTATCAGCCAACTAAAATGGATTCTTTAAAATGACCAGGACCATCACTGGCCCGGCTCGCCAATCATTCGTGGCGTATTGTTACGCGACTGCCAATTCCTGTAAACGTCGAGTTGCATCCCCGTGGACAAATGAGTAGACAAGCTCTTCCTGGGAAGAAAACGCCTCTTCCGGAGTCCCTTCAAATATTATTTGAGACTGCCCCGCCTGAAGCCCTGCCAGCGGAAACAGCATCACAACCCGGTCCGCCACTTTTTTGACCGTGCGCATATCGTGGGTGACGATAATGCTGATAACCGACCTGCGCTGCCTGGTGGTCATGATCAGTTCGTTAACAATATCGCTCATCACAGGATCGAGTCCGGTGGTTGGTTCGTCGTAAATGATGATATCCGGGGCCAATGCCAACGCTCTGGCCAGGCCGACGCGTTTTCGCATCCCGCCGGATAATTCAGAAGGATTTTTTCGTCCGACATCTATTGTTAAGCCAACCGCCTGAATTTGATCCTGCACAATTTCACGAACGGTGTTCTCTTTCAAATCAGTATTCTGATGCAATCCGAACGCTATATTTTCGTAAACGCTCATGCTGTCAAACAGAGCCGCCGACTGGAATAAATAGCCGATTTTCAGCCGCTGCCTCATTTTCTCTTCAGGCGAAAGAGTCGCCACATCCCGTCCCTGCCAGAATACTTCTCCCGAACTTGGTTCCAGCATTCCAGCAAGCAACTTCGTCGTGACGCTTTTCCCACAACCGCTTTCACCAATCAAAACAAGAGTTTCGCCAGGAAAAACCTGCAGATCGATTTCTCGCAACACTTGTTGCGAACCGAATTGACGGGAAACATTTTTTAATTCAAGAGCAGGCATTTTTGTTTAATTTCACCGTAGGCTGGTCAATTTCTTAACTTGTTTGTCAATTGTACTGTTGCGATTTGTTTTGATTATGATTGGGTGCCATGGCTCTGTGAGCCGTGCGAACTGAAACCACAGCTTTGTTTTA
>JAJRTM010000150.1 GCA_024278285.1 Planctomycetota bacterium | reverse complement strand
GTCGCGGTTGTCACGGCAACAAAAAACTCAGTATCGCCGGTTCGTTCTCGTAGCCGTCTGCTTGGGAATCGCCTTATTGAACGCAAGTGGTTGTTGCATTTTGGCTGGATCAGCTTATTCGTGATCAGCCTTGCAATTCCGTTTGTCGATTATAATCCTTCAAGAATGTCTACTGAAAACAAAGAGAGTTGGCTGGAAGTCTGTCAGTGGATCAAACTGAATACGCCAGAAGACTGCGTGATTATCACTCCGAGAAAAAGCTGGGCATTTAAGTGGTATGCTCAGCGGGCTGAATATGTGACACAAAAAGATTGCCCGCAGGATGCCCCCGGAATTATTGAGTGGCACGGTCGGTTGACGCAACTACGTTTATGGAAACGAAATAGCTTTGCTGATCGCGTCTATGATCGGGAAGAAACAGCCAGGCTTGCCAGGCAAACTAAAGCCGATTTTTTAATTGCCGAACAACTCGAATCGCTGGAAATAGCTCCCGTTTTCAAAAACTCTTATTACCGGATTTATCAAATAAAAACCGATATTTCTGAATAAATTTTGTTCAAAAAACAGCTTTGGAAATTGTAGACTGTTCATCTGAGGTTGCCCGGCGTATAATTGCGGTGTTCATATCCTGTTTTTCTTTTCTTTTTTTTTCGCAGGTGCATCATCATGAATACGACAATTCCTGAGCCTGATACGGCTCGTAAGTTTTTTACTGTGGAAGAAGCAAATTCGACCCTTCCTTTAGTCAGGTTAATTGTTCGCGATATTGTAGAACTTTATGCCGATGTGCGTGATCGGCGCGACCGGCTTTCTGCGATTGCTAAAAATGAGTATAGCAATGCAGAGCGTGACGACGTTTACAGTGAAGAACTCGAAGCGGTTGAATCTTCCATCTACAAAGATATCGAAAAGTTAAAATCGTTTATCGCAGAGTTAACAGAAATCGGCATCGAGATGAAAGATCCCGAAACCGGCTTGATCGATTTCTATTCTCTACAAGAGGGCCGAGAAATATTTCTTTGCTGGAAACTTGGCGAACAGAATATTGCTCACTGGCATGAACTTGACGCTGGCTTCGAAGGAAGACAACTTCTGTAAAATGGCTGAGACGCTTTAGAATCGATTGAATGATTACTGTCGTTTCTATGATCCGTAGGATGGTGTGCTTGCACCCATCAAATGTGGTCTCCATGTCGTTAATTTCACCGGTGAATCCACCGTCGGATCATAACTGTCCTCACTCTTTTCTGTTAGGGAACGCAGTCCGGCACGCGAAGATGGGTGCAAGCACGCCATCCTACAAAAAACGAACAGAGATGCAGACATCACTTGTCGACTCTGGTAAAGGGCATCACTCGTCCGGACTGATGCAGTGTTACCTTCGGGCTGTTGCCTGTTTTGGGGAGTTCAAACTTCAAGGTAGCATCAACAGCTTGATACTTCCATTCGGTTTCGCTTTGGGGGATCACAGCGAGAAATTGCTGGCCTGTTAGTTGAGCCATCATTCGACCATCTTTCACCTTGATCGTCATTACTACATTGGGGACAAGTTGATATTTTCCTTCGAGGCGTTTAACAATCTTGGGGTCAACCTGAATTTCTTTATCAAAGGATCTTGGTTGGACGTTCATGCCGACGATTGTCTGAAATATCTGCTCTGCGAGGCTGTCAGCATTTGAACCTGCGGTGTTACATAGTAGCACTGTTGCACTTTTCAGCGGTCGGCTGACCAGAATCATACTCTGATACCCGCCGGTTTGGCCATTATGCCAGCGTGTCGTGCCATCTCCCGCGATCATCCAACCCAATCCCATAGCTCGGTTTTTGCCACTCGCCGGCTTGTGCTGTTTCCAGGCAAGCTCAATCGTTTTCCCCAGCTTTCCTTCTGGAGGATTTAGCGATGCTTCAGCGAATAACAGCATGTCATCCACATTGCTGCGAATGGCACCGCAGCCGGCAAGTGAGTCGAAGTCCCATGCTTTATCGGCAAGCATCGCTGCATTGTGTGGAGCAGCGAAGCGGGCAAGCTGCCGGGGTGAAAGAGTAAGCGTCGTATCAGTCATCTTCAAAGGGCCGGTCAGTTTCTGCTTCAGTAATGTTTCGTAACTCACACCTGCCTGCCGTGATAGTAAATCACCGAGAAGTCCAGCGCCAAGGTTTGAATATTCGTACTCTTCGCCCGGTTTTCGTTTCAGCTTTGCGCTGAGCAGGTAATCTGTCAGCATCTTGCGATTATAACCAGCAAACGGATTGGCTGAATCAGCAGGTTTGATATTAGTCGGCATCCTGGGAAGACCAGACGTATGATGCGAAAGTTGCAGGAAGGTAATTTGATTACCCAACTTCGGGTTTTTCTCTGACAGTTCTTTCATGATCGTGCTGATCGGATCATCCAGTTTCAGCCGCCCTGAAACAACGGCCTCTGCCAAAAGTAGCGACGTGAATACTTTGGAGATCGAACCGATTTCATACAGCGTTTTATCGTTCGGAACGGGCGTTCCTTTTCCGTCTAATGTGCCAAAATGTTTCTTCCAGATCTGCCCGTTCGAAATCACGCCAACCGAAACGGCATTAATTTTGTTATGTTTCAGATAAGGCTTTACAAGAGCATCAATTTTCTTTTCGTACTTGAAATTTTCCTCTGCAATGACAGGAATCGAACTAAGAGCAACAAGCAATAGGAGTAACACCAGTTTCTGCATTTTGATCCTCAATTCTGTTAAACATAGATTGGATATTTAATATGTCCTGTGCGATAATTTTATCACCAGCCTACCGGTCGGTTTCAACGGTGCGGTACGCGATCAGATCTTCTGGATTGAGTTGACCGTTGTGTAACGCAGTGCCGAGGATCGCGGTGTGGATGCCGGCTTGCTCCAGCGAAGAAATCTGCTCCATCGTGCGAACACCGCCGCCGGTGATGATTTCCAACTCAGGAAACTTCTGCTTCAACTGTCTGCAAATTTCCAGTGTGCCAATCCCTTTGGTGCAGCCGATATAGGCCAGGTCGAGAACGATAATTTTCCGCAAGCCGCGCTGCTGCACATAATCGATAACCTCTTCAATCGAGCAATCTCCCCAGGCTCCTTCCGGGCAAATCATAGTCCCTTCAATTAAATCGAGACTGAAAGTTAATTGTTCAGGATTGATCATACTTGTGATTAAATCAAGCGTCGTGCAATCGGCAAGGGCTTCGCTGGCGAGAATGAGTTCTGTTTTTTCCAGTAGCATCCCAATCTGATACAAGTCTTCAATCGATCTGATACCCAGATCGACACGCAGCGAAAATCCCTGTCCCACAAGTTCTTCCATTAAATCGCAATTCCACTGGCGATGGACGATGCCATCCAGATCGGCAATGTACCATTCGTTGAACCCGAAGCGGGCTTGAATCGAACGGGCGATTTCAATCGGGTCGGAAGATTGGCAGTCGATCGATTGCAGCGGTCGGTACTCGTTGCGAACCCCACCCACAGCTCGCACAGCGACACCATCCAGAATATCCAGTACCGGGATCATTTTCATAGCAGGTGATTCTACTACGAAACAAGATCAAGGTCTACTGATTTCGTACCTCTGAATTTGTCCGTTCGTGCCATTGCGGCACTTCATGATACATACTGTTCGGGTCCGGTTTGAATCTGAGGATGTTTCCTTCAGTATCCAGAATAACCTGATAAGGCCGAGCCATGCGGTTGGTGACGCGAACTCGCTCGTTGGCGATCCCGTAGAAGAAGGACATCATCATCAACGTGGGAACCCCCAGACAGAAAAATCCGAAGACTGCCCCCACGCCCATTTCGGTTGAAAATATAATCGATATGAACGATGAGGAAATACCAAGAGCAAGTAATCCCCCGAGCAGGCTAAAGACCAGGCATGCCGTCTGAGAAGCAGCACCTCTTACTGTTGTTCCCATCAGCAAACTCCAGACCCAGGAGGCGCAGCCAAAAAAGAGAGAGACCATTATTCCTACCAGGATCTGAATAAGGCCAATTCCGCGAAACAGATATCCAAAACAAATAAACGGCAATATCGCAGAATAATACAAGCCGGCCTGCATTGCTCCACACCACAAATAGCCTTGCAAAACCTGTGCGGGTTTCAGCTTGGTCATCGCGATGTTTTCCAATGTTTGACCAAGGCGTTCTTGGGAACTGACCGAAAAAATTGTCAAAGGGACCACAATGCAAACCGGTATCAGCAGAATGAAAAAATAGATCGTACAGAATTCGCGACCTCGCTCAAGAAGATGAAGCACCGCCAGATTTTCGGCCACCAGATAAATGCAACTGGCCCAGCAACTGAAAAGCAACAACAGAAATGTTCCGCCGAAAACCCGACTCTTGAGCATTCGCCGAACTTCCCGCACCAACACCGGATTCCAATTGTCGCTGAAGTCATCCATAGAACAGTCCCGTGCCCAGCCAACGTAATCAGAACCTGGCTCGCGGTATCAGTAGAAGCAATGACTCCTGCCTGGTATTTTACCGATGTATGATCCGAAACGGGCGAACAAGAAAAATCCCCCGTACAATTCATATCCGATCATAATCGAACAGCGAGATATAATCAAAGTCGGACATGGAACCTGAGCAAACAACAAGAGTAGCCCAACCGCTTACAATAAATTGAAATCCGACAGTAATTATTCGAGCGATCCTTAGAAGTAAATCCACAGGCACGATTTACTGATTGACTGCTATTTCTCGTTGGCAAATACAATCTCTTGGTATACACTTTGCTATCCCCAATACCATAAACTGCGCTGAACCATTTTTTGTGGAACATCGTTGTCTGAATATCGTTGTCTGAACAGCGTAGCAGCATGGTTCCAGGCAAAGCCCGTTCACGTCCACAGCATTTTTTCAGGAGCTTCAACATGATTATTTATGGATCGCGAATGTATGGAAAGCGGAATGTGATTAATGGATGGGGAGAATGTGAACATTGCGGCGTGTATGGAAAAAACAGTAGCTACAACGGGCGAAAATGGGGCCATCTTTACTTCATCCCGCTGATTCCCATGGGCGAAAGTGTTCGAGTGCTTAATGAATGCAAAGCCTGTTCTAACGGAAGTCATCTTCCAGAAAGTGACGTAACTGAAGTGCTCAGGGAGCTACGGAACGATATTCAAAACGCGTTGGCGAGGCTGATTGAAGGGGAGAAGAATTTTGATTATCACGAAACCGAATTACCCTGCGCACTTTTTCTGGCAAACAATATCGAGGTTGTGAAGTGTTTAGATGATGAAAATTTAGTCGATTTGGTTGTCGCTGCCTTGAAAGAAAAAGAACTGCATTATCCACACCACATGGTCAATGGTCGGCTGCTGGAATTTCAGGGGAAATTACAAGAAGCCGGAACCGCTTATCAGCAAGCTGCAACTGAAGAACCAGATGATATATTGCCCATCACCTCACTCGGTGCAATTTATTTTAAGCAGAAAGAATACGAAGCTGCCAGGTTAGCTTATGAAAAAGCACTCGAATCACTCGAATCGCAAGAGCGGCTTCAAATACTCGGCGTTCTGCTTTCCCTTTACGAACTGCAAAAAGATTTCGCTGCTTTAACAGACACGTACGAAGAATGCCTGCAACTCGTTCCTGAATATGCTCAGGATAAGCCATTCATGAAGGGCTACAAAAAAGCCTGCAAAAAAGTTGGCAGAGAACCAGTGAAGTAGGCCAGACTGTTCATGACGGAATGGCTTGAATGACGGATTGTCGACGTGCGAATGTTCCCGGTGGTATTTGTATCGATGGTACCTTTCAATATTTTACCCTCCAGAAACAATTCGAAAACATTACCGCTGGCTAATTCCAATCTATCTTATTTCAATCGCTGCATTCTGTACGGCTGGTATTTATAAATCGATGTGAATTAAGTCCCTTTTAACGCTCGTGCCTATGCTGCCCAAAAGAATCTTCGCTCGGTAGCTTCTTGGCTCACCAGAAGCAAGAAGAAAATGGGGGTATCAAATTATTTTTGATGTGGGGCAGATTTAAGCATCTACTGTTGACGTTTGACGGGCATTTATCGCTACAATACGCTCACGCGGCACGGAGATCGCATAAGTTCGGTTTGTAATGGGTGATCAATTCATTACGAACACTGCGGGGTTACCCCGTGGCCGAATCATTGTAGGCATTGCACGTTGAATGAACATCGTCTTTGGGCTTTCAAAGACAACGTCCATTCGCGACAGGATCGGTTATCCGTTTCCGTGCCGCGTTTTTTAAGATTTCACTCTGAATAGATTCCCAAATACTGATCAATATGAATCGCTTGCTGACTACACTTTGGGGATGGATTTTCGGAACAGAGGCTTCCTCTGCTTTTGAGGATCCTTTGAATGGACAATCAGATTCAGCTAAAACAACCGCCTCCCAGCGAAAGAAAAAGCCGAAGAACGGGGATTATCCCAAGCCGAAGCTGACGCCGTTTCGCTATAAAAATCGGCAGAAAAAAAACGTTCGCAGTGGTATTGTCTCCCAGCAACCTTACCGCTTGGCAATGCCTTATGTCGCTTCTCTAGGAGACTTTCTCGATCTCACAGCCGACCATGCTCCCGAGAAACTGAATCAAAAAGAGCTGCCGTTACTGAAAACGCCTGAAGAACTTGCCAACTGGCTGCAAAAACCTTTGGGAACGGTCGCCTGGTTGACAGACTATTTCAACGAAGCACGCCGACCAATTGATGTCCGCAAGGCCCACTATCGATACACATGGAAGCCAAAAAGAACGGGCGGGTATCGGCTGATTGAATCGCCACTGCCGAAGTTGAAGGAAATTCAGGAACAAATTCTGGATGAAATTCTGGACCGTGTTCCGGTTCACGACGCTGCTCATGGATTTTGTACCGGACGTTCCATCTTAACAAATG
>JAJRTM010000149.1 GCA_024278285.1 Planctomycetota bacterium | reverse complement strand
ATGGAAAAGGGAGCGGTAACTTCTCAAAACGCCCCGGAAACTTCTGAACCCGTTCCAACTGCTGATTGACTCATCTTATCCAGGTTCATTCGCCAGAAAAGCTGTGGTCGATATCCATTTCGGTGATCTGTCTGCTTTTGCATAATCAATGTGCTCTCTCGTGTACTATTTACAGCGTTTGAAGCAGGAAAATCCAGAAATATCCGAAAAATCGTTAAATCCTACCTGTTTTGCTAGAGTGGAAAAAACATCCAGGCCGATAACACAATCAGGAATTGATATAACAAGAGTACGCACAAGTTTGCTTGCTCTTCATATTAAACAGCCAATCGAATAATTTTTCCCACCAAGTAGATACATTGAACGTGCATCGACTGAATGATTCAGTCGTGCTGGGTTGCATGGAGGCAACAATGCGGAAACTGATTTGCATTTTACTGTTGACCGTAATGGCCGGTACCCAAGTTGGCTGTTTTGTTCCGATGTGGTCTGCTTCGCGGGATCGTCGAGCCAAACAATTGATTTTCCAATCGGAATCATTCCGTCATATTCCCAATATCTGGGAACGATTCTGGGGATTAGATATGCCAGATGTCGCGACACCCTACCGAACACACGGCGGCGTGATTTAATCTGATCACCCCTGTTTAACACACCAGAAAGCCAATCGGAATCCGTTCCGGTTGGCTTTTTCTGTTTTCACACAGAGCCCATCATTGTTTCACGGCAAGCCGAAGGCGACTGCGTGGGTGGGCTGGACAATGAAGGCGGGAAATGCAAACTGAAGACGCGACAGTTATTGTTTCATCGATGCGAATCGAAATAGATCGCACTGTTGTCGAAGTTCGTTATGCTCGATAAAATAAGGCCTCGGCTGGAAGTTCCCGTTTATTGCAGAGAGAAAGAGCCGGCTTTTGATCTGCAATTGTTCCTGTTTGAATTGCAGTTGTTGTGTCTGAACCAAACTTGAGTGTCCAACTCGGGCGACTCCATCTAAAGAACCCCATTCTGACTGCCTCCGGAACTTTCGGGTACGCCAAAGAGATGGCACCTTACCTCGATTTCTCCACTTTGGGAGGCATCATTCCTAAAACAGTCACGCTCGAACCACGCATTGGTAACCGACCGCCTCGCACGATTGAAACAGCTTCGGGACTTCTCAATTCAATCGGCTTAGATAACGATGGGCTGGAAGTCTTCATCGAAAAGCATGTTGAATACCTGCTCAGTCTGGATACGGCAATCATCGCAAATATCGCAGGGCGGAATGTCGAAGAATACCGTCAGATGGCGGCTCGATTGCAAAAGCATTCTGGCATTGCGGGTCTGGAATTGAACATCTCTTGCCCGAATGTTTCTGGCGGTGTCGATTTCGGAACCAATCCGGAATCAACTGAACAGGTTGTGCGAGCTGTTCGCGAAGAGTGTGATTTCCCGGTCATCGCAAAATTAACGCCGAACATTACCAACATTATTCCGATTGCTCAGGCTGCCAAAGAGGGTGGAGCAGATGCTGTTTCGCTCATCAATACATTACAGGGAATGGCGGTAGACTGGCGAAATCGCAAGCCGATTCTGGGAAATGTCCTCGGCGGATTAAGTGGTCCCGCGATTAAACCGGTCGCGTTAAGAATTGTGCATCAGGTCGCGACCGCGGTTGATATTCCCATTATCGGTGTCGGGGGAATTGCCTCGATTGATGACGTGATGGAGTTTCTCGTCACAGGTGCTTCTGCGATCCAAATCGGCACGGCCAGTTTCTACAACCCGGGGTTGAGTGGAACCTTGAGCCAGCAATTAAGTGAAATCCTCAAAGAGCAAAATTGCGATTCAGTCCAGCAGGTTGTGAAGACGTTACAACTTCCAAATTAATAATGTAGTTGATTAAATTGTTACGGAATAAATTATGCGTGTGCTTTCTGGAATTCAGCCGACGGGTCGCTTTCATTGGGGAAATTATTTTGGTGCGATCCAGCAATATATTTCGCTTCAAAATAACGAACAGGCATTTTATTTCATTGCCGATTACCATGCGCTAACAACCATCCGCGAGCCCGAAGTGTTGAAGCAATTCACCTGGGAGGCTGCCGTCGATTTGCTTGCGTTGGGACTGGACCCGCAGCAGGCTTCGTTATTTGTGCAGTCTGATGTTCCTGAGATTCCCGAATTAACCTGGTTATTGATGACGGTCACGCAGATGCACCTTCTCGAAAAGTGCCATGCTTATAAAGATAAAAAAGCGAAGGGAATTTCGGCTGATGCGGGGCTGTTTACCTACCCTGTGCTCATGGCTGCAGATATCCTTTTGTACGACAGCGATTTGGTTCCGGTTGGCACCGATCAGATTCAGCACATCGAAGTGACCCGCGATCTGGCCCAGCGGTTTAATCATCTTTATCAAACGGAAGTTTTCGTGTTGCCCAAGCCCCGCGTG
Organism: Planctomycetota bacterium; assembly: GCA_024278285.1. Classification (GTDB taxonomy): domain Bacteria; phylum Planctomycetota; class Planctomycetia; order Planctomycetales; family Planctomycetaceae; genus Rubinisphaera. The sequence goes on along the minus strand of JAJRTM010000149.1, from coordinate 8,274 downwards.
TTAGACGATTCCGCCAAAGTCCCCGGCACCGATGGGGAGAAAATGTCCAAAAGTTACAACAACACAATCGATATTTTTCTGCCCGAAAAGAAACTGAAAAAGAAAATTAACTCGATCAAAACGGACTCCAAATCGGTCGAGGACTCCAAAGATCCAGAAGCTTGCCCGGTCTTTGCGCTGTATCGATTATTCACAAACGAAAATCAGCAAAAAGAACTTTCCCAGAAATACCGAGCGGGAGGAATGGGATACGGCGATGCGAAAAAACAAGTTTTTGAAGCCGCGATGGAATACTTCAGCGAAGCTAGAGAACGCCGAACCAAGTTGGAAGCTGATCCCGATTACGTGCGAGATGTTCTGCATCAGGGAGCGATTGCTGCCCGTGAAAAAGGAAAAGAAGTGTTAGATCGCGCACGCTCCGCCTGCGGCATCGGTCATTTGAAGCCAGGCATAAAATAGCTACTTGACGTTTTGCTCAACAGAGTTGATACTGAAAGGCGACCGTTCTGATGGGAACTGGTCTTTTCGTCTACACATTAAGAAGAGAAGGTATCATTCCATGCACAATGTATCTCGACGCGATTTCCTACAAAGTTCCCTGGCTGCTTCAACGGTTGGCTGGTCGATATTGCCCGGTAGCTTGAAGGCAGAATCGCATGCTCAAAATGCTTCACAGAAACTTCGTCTGGCGACTTTTCGTTTCGATGTCACCCCACCTCAGGGACATTCGTTATGTGGAGGCTGGATTAAACCGGTTGTCGCGGTGGATGATCCGCTTGAAGCGATTGGCTTTGTTCTTTTAGGAGCGGGCAAGCCGATTGTTATTTGTGCTGTCGATTGGACCGGCTTGTTGAACGATGCTCATCTGCAATGGCGAATCGCGCTGGCAGAAGCAGCCGGGACGACGCCGGATCGCGTCGCGGTGCAATGTGTGCATCAACATAATGCCCCGTTTGCGTGCCTGGATGCCGAAAAGATTGTGCTCGCTGAAGGGGATCTGCCTCATATTGTTGAACTCGATTATTATCAGAAATGTCTGGATCGCGGGAAAACTGCCATTGCTGCAGCGATGAAAAAAACGCGACCAGTAACGCATATCGCCAATGGGCAGGGAAAGGTCGAAAAAGTTGCTTCCAACCGCAGAGTCTCTCGCAATGCAGATGGAAGTATCAAAGCGATGCGCGGAAGCAGTTGCAAAAATGAACAACTACGTGCATTGCCAGAAGGGTTGATTGATCCCTGGCTCAAAACGATTGCCTTTTACGATGGGGAAACGAAAATCGCATCGTGTCATTATTATGCGACCCATCCGATGAGCTACTATGGCGACGGTCGCGTCAGCAGTGACTTTGCCGGTCTGGCAAGAAAAAAACGCCAGGCAGAAGAACCCGATTGTTTGCATCTCTATTTTACGGGCTGTGCAGGAAACATTGCAGCCGGGAAATACAACGATGGATCAAAAGAAATGCGACCGATTTTGGTCGAGCGAATTTATCAGGGGATTCTCAAGTCGGAACAGAAATTGAAGCCTGTTCCGATTGAAAATGTTTCCTGGCGAACCGTCGATGCACTTCCTCCTGCGAATAAAAAACTCTCTGCAGAGAAGTTGCAGGCAATCATTTCGAATAAAAAGAATTCTGTTGTTGGTCGCAATCGTCCGTCTTACATGCTGGCCTGGTTGCAGCGACTGGAACGTAAGATGCCGATTATTCTTAGTGCCTTGCATATTAACAATACCGCGATGCTACACCTGCCAGCGGAATGTTTTATTGAATACCAACTACGCGCACAAAAAACGGCTCCTTCACGCTTTGTTGCCACCGCTGCTTATGGAGATGGCGGCCCCTGGTATATTCCCGTCAAAGAAGAATACCCCAACGGCGGCTACGAAGTCAGCGTCGCCTTCAGCGATCCCCAAATCGATCCCATCCTGTCTGAAGCGATGATCTCTTTATTGAAGTAAAACACCACAATCGTATTTGCTGGGTGCCACGGCTCTGTGAGCCGTGCGAACTGAAACTCAGGCTCTGTTTTGGAAATTCCAAGTCGAACGCTGCACGGCTCACAGAGCCGTGGCACACGAAACGATTATTTCTCGCAACGATTATTGAATATGAAAGCAGACCTGCCTACGCAGTCGCCTTTGACTTGCCGTTATACGAATTATCTGAAAATAAATTATCTAAAACTGTGTACTGGGTCGAGCCACATCAGCCCCCAGGCAAGTGCGAGTCCTGCAATAAGCGAGAAGGTTAACATCCATTGATTATGGGCATGAAACTGCATTTCGGGTAGTAGGTCACTTAACGAGATACAGAAGAAAATCCCGGCTGAAAATGCGAGCAGATGGCTCACCAGATAAATATGCGAATGCGTCCCTACAATTCCCCACCACGCCAGTAATGCACCAATGGGACACATCAACGCAAATGAAAAATTCACTGCGGTGCATGTGGAAGGTTTCCAGCCGGAAGCTGACATCACCGAGGTAATGGAAATTGCATCAAGCGGTTTATGCAGCAACACGGCAAGAAAAGTCGCGAGCCCCCAGATAGAAATCTGCTGGCCTTCAACCGGGGGTCGCAACGTGCTGACGGCTATCGCGACACCATCCATGATTGAATGCAGCCCCAATCCAAAAGCGATGCCAACCCATGCAAAGCGAGATTTGAACGCAGGCTTTTCTTCGACTTGATGAGTATGTTCGTGAGTATGTTCGTGACAGTGCGCATGACCCTGTGCATGCTCTGAAGCGACTGAATCATCGGACATATCGTGTTGATGGAAATGGAAAACTCGCAACAATAAGAACATCGTTAAAATGCCAAGTCCGAGTGAAGTCATTATAGAACTCAATTCAGACTTAGGCACATCCAGCACCGCATGTAGCAGCAAATGAAACAGCGCGACGCCAAGCATCAACCCGCCGACAAAGCTCATTAGAATTTGCATACGGGTATGTGTCAGCTTAATCACTTTCGGTAAGTAACCGCCGAGCATCGAAGAAAGCAAGATGACGGCACAGTATAAAATCAGCAGATTCCCTCTGCTGGAAAGTTCTTCCTGCGAAAGTTCTTGTGGAATTTCATCGACATCGAGCGGAACAAAAATAGTTTCGGAAGCTGCCGGGGCTTTCTTCGATTCTGCATAAAGCGATGAATGGGATGTTGCCCATGCAAGCAGAAAAATAAACAGTAGCGCGCTACGCCAGCGTGATGAACTTAATAAGCGAAAAAGATGTTGCATGGAGATGTAAACGCCGCGAGTTCGAGAGTTCCAATGTTCAATAGCAAGCCTTATCATACAACCCTTTGCAGTAGATGGTATTGCACAACGGGCAGATTCCAGATTACTAACAGTTAATTTTTTTGCGGCTTGCAAGTTTCTAACAAGATTCATTTCAACATCATGACATATCCTGTTCAAAAAATAATCTCTGGCGGACAAACAGGAGTAGACCGTGCTGCTCTGGATGTTGCATTGGAACTGGAGATTCCGTGTGGCGGCTGGTGTCCGGCTGGCAGGCGGGCAGAAGATGGAGTTCTCGACAAAAAATATCCGCTTCAGGAAACCGAAAGCTACCGGTACGATGTACGAACCCGTCTTAACATTGCTGAATCTGATGGCACGCTGATCATCTCGCCCACTCCTTTGACCTCAGGAACGGCTTTAACGCGTAATTTTGCCAAAAAAACAGATAAGCCGACACTAATCATTTCACCAAACGCATTATTCGATGCCGAATTGATTGAACCGTGGCTCAAAGAATATAGAATCGCCATTCTGAATATCGCCGGTCCGCGCGAAAGCGGCCAGCCAGGTATCTATCAACAAACAACAGAAATTTTGAAGGAGGCGTTTTGTAGGCGTTAGGGAATAGGTATTATGCGTTAGGATTTTAAGTGGTCACCTTCTTTTTTTCCTAACGCCTAATACCTACTCCCTAACGCCTATCCCCAAACGCCTGTTAACTAATGGCTCAACAGTATATTTTTCAGATTGAAGATTTAACTCGCATTTACGATGACAAAGCGGTGCTGGAAAGCATTTGGCTTTCGTTCTATCCCGGTGCAAAAATTGGAGTGCTGGGGGGTAACGGCTCTGGGAAAAGTACGTTGCTGAAAATTATGGCGGGGATCGATAAAGATTTCATGGGGACCGCCAAGCCAGCCAAGGGAACAAAAATTGGCTACTTCTCTCAAGAACCGCACTTGAACGAAGAGCAGACCGTTGATGAATGTGTCGCGGAAGGGGTTGCAGAATCGCAAGCGATTTTGGATCGCTATAACAAAATCAACGAGCAGTTTGCAGAAGAAATGACACCTGAAGAAATGGAAGCCCTTATCGAAGAGCAAGCCCATGTGCAGGATAAAATCGATCACCTCAACTTGTGGGAACTGGATCGACAACTCGAAATTGCAGCCGATTCGTTACGACTGCCGCCGGGCGATGCGCTGATCAAAAATCTTTCCGGGGGTGAAAAACGACGTGTTGCGTTGTGTCAACTGCTGTTGAAAAATCCAGATATGATTCTGCTCGATGAACCGACTAACCATCTCGATGCAGAATCGGTTGCGTGGCTCGAACAATTTCTACACAAATTCCCCGGCACCGTTGTCGCGGTTACGCATGATCGTTATTTCCTGGATAATGTCGCTGGTTGGATTTTAGAACTCGACCGCGCACGTGGCTATCCGTATGAAGGAAACTATACTTCCTGGCTGGAACAGAAACAGAAGCGGCTAGAAGTCGAAGAGAAACGGGAATCGAACAGGCAAAAAGAACTGAAGCGGGAACTGGAATGGTCTCGCATGTCGCCCAAGGCTCGCGCGACCAAAAACAAGGCACGTCTTCAGCGACTCGATGCGATGCAAAGCATGGATATTGATGAGCGTGATGGCGATGCAAATATTCAAATTCCGATCACAAAACCGCTCGGTGATTTAGTGATCAATTTCAAGAATGTGACAAAAGCATTTGACGATCTGGTTCTGTTTGAAAATATCGACTTCAATCTGCCACGGGGCGGCATCATTGGAGTGATCGGGCCGAACGGTGCAGGCAAAACAACGTTGTTCAAAATGATCATGGGGCTGGAGGAGCCAACTTCAGGAGAGATCAACATCGGAAAAACAGTCGATCTGGCGTATGTCGATCAATCTCGCGATTCATTGGACCCGAAAAAATCTGTTTATCAGGAAATCTCCGGCGGTGCAGAAACAATAGAAATCGGCAACAACAAAATTCACGCGCGGGCTTACTGTGGTCGCTTCAACTTCAAAGGGACCGATCAACAGAAATTTGTCGGGGACTTATCTGGAGGAGAACGCAACCGTGTCCATCTGGCGAAACTGCTCCGTTCGGGCGGCAACTTACTACTGCTGGATGAACCGACAAACGATCTCGATGTCGCCACGCTACGCTATTTGGAAGAAGGTTTGAATAACTTCGCAGGCTGTGCGATGGTCACCAGTCATGATCGCTGGTTCCTGGACCGGATCGCGACGCACATTCTGGCGTTTGAAGGAAACAGCCAGGTTGTCTTTTTCGAAGGCAACTACAAAATGTACGAAATCCAAAGAAGAGAACGCCTCGGCGAAGAAGCTTCCAGGCCACACCGCATGCGATTTAAGTCGATCACCGGAAAGTAGGTCAGGATTTCCAGCCTGATGAATGTGGATACCATGAGGCTTAGCATCGATCAAACAATAACTGTCGTATCTTTGGATGGCCCAGACGCATCGCGTCTGGGTGACGCAGTCACAAGAAGCCTTATCAGACACTCTGCCTGGGCAATAATCGTCCCCTCGTTTTTTCCCGTTTCATGCTTTTTCTTCGTAGGAAAACAGATTCTCGGCTTCTTGTTGCGGGGCAACTCAGACGCGATGCGTCTGAGCCATCCAAACGGTTTGAATTTTTCTTCAGTGATTCAACACCAGACCGTTTCCCGTAAACCCAACAGGTATTGTTTACCCGATGCTTACTTCACTACATACGAGCGAATAGATTATTTTTACTCGAACTGCTTTGGTTCCTTCCCAAACTTCAAGCAAGCAATCCCGAAGAGCAGAAATTGCAACATGGGGAGTTCAACAAAAGTGATGATTGCGTAAAGTAACCGCTGGGGCAAATAAACATAAAGTGAAGAATCGACCCGAGGCAACCAGGTGAATAACTCGTAGAAAACAACAACGCTCAGCAGTAGCGAACCAGTTCCTATCAGCACATAACCTGCTTGTTGGCACAACTGCGTGCTGCAATGTGCAAGGATATACATCGGGGCACAGAGCATCGCGAGCCAGAATAGATGGCAGGCAAGCAAATCTTCTGCGCGGGGGCCGCATCCCCACGGACCACAGGCAGCGTGAGACCACGAAAAAGAGAGCGTCCCAATCAGGATTGCCCCCTGCATCGCAGCTCCCCATAAAAGTAACAATATCGTCCACCACAACAACTTCATTTTTGACCCTCAATCGTTTTACTCTCTTTTCATCCAACCGATTCTAAGAAAAAAGGCAATCCAATTCGGTGAAGTAGGTCACGCTTGGGTTAAGGATTTTCGAATTTTGCTTAAAATCTGAATGCTCTAGCGATGTTGCCTTTTTGCATCTAATGCGTAAAAGCAACAGGCTCGTGCTGGTTGGATGCTTTTTCGAGACCGTCTGTAATTTTGCAGGATCGTTAAAGTAGAATCTTGCTTTTGGCTCCCCTGCTGCTTTAGGCTGAATTCATCAAACGATATTTTGAATCTGCCTGAAAAATAAGTGAATCGTCGATGAGCAGAGTGGTTCATCGACCCGACTTGACAGGCAGAATTGCAGAGGGGGTTAGGATGATGAATCAGAAAAATGACAAAAAAGGTTTACGGCTTTGCGATTGGAAACTCTGGTTCCGTCTCGGAACGATTGGCTTTTTACTGCTGCTTTCCAGTCGAGTGAATAGTCAGGAGTTGCGCAAACTGCCGGCTCCACCAGCATTACAAAAGCAGGTAGCAGAAACCGACGAAAATGCAACGTTGAAAATAAAGGCAGAGAAAAAGAAAAAAAGCTTGCCCGTTCTGATTGCCCCCTCAGAACAGAAAAAAAATAACCCGAAAAAGAAATCTCTTGCGGTCAAAAAGAACCCTGCAGAAGTTGCACCGATGCCGGTAATTACGCCTCAACGAAAAACAAAATCTCCTTTGAAGCGGAAAGTGATAAAAAAGCCCGTCTCGACGAACAGTGCCGAAAAGACCAGTAAGAAAAAAGTAACGCAGGCAGATTCAAATACCGAACAATGGTCGATGCTGATTACACCAGGTGTCAGTTCGCATCCGAATGTGAAATCAAAAGCGAGTGTTGCTGTTTTCCAGTTGGATCGCAAAACCAAAAGAATGGTTGCACCGCCCGTCCATCACGAACTTGGATATGCAAAAAAAACGGCGAGAAAAAAAGAAGCAGGTACATTGAAAATGGTTGACCCGAATCAACCGACCAGTTCAGTGGATGAATCTCTGCCCGTTCTTCAACCGAAAAAGAAACCGGTTAAGGCTGGCGATTACGAGCAAATTTACAATTCGATTCCTTACAGTCGAGCCGAGTATCTTGCCAACCCTGCGTATCGACATGAAGCAACAATGGAAATCCTGTTCGGAACATTACGCCCAACAGTCATTCACAAACAAGACAAGCCGAAACGAGTTTACAATCAGCCCCGAATCAACCAGGCCACGCCGCGAACCAGTCCCCCACCGATGCCATTCGGTTATGGAGGTTATGGCGGTTATGGCTATGGCTACTACCCCGGATATTACGGCGGTTACTACGGCGGCTACGGAGGATATTATCGCGGCTACAACGGGGGATATTATGGTGGCTACGGCTATCGTGGCGGGTATCGTCCTTATTCAGCGCTGAACACCTATGGGCATACTCGATACGGTTACAGATCAAACCGATATGGTAATCGTTACTCTCATTGAATAAGCTCTTATCAATGAAATGCTGCGCAAAAGTGGCAGGATATATTAAAATAATTGGGTAGCCCATCCGCTTTTAGCGGTTGGGTTGCGTAGCAACAAGACGAATGCGCCATGTGGTCTCCAAGATTATTGGAAGCTCAAATTAAATTTCACTCACATGGCGCATTCATCTTGTGCCTGGCGGCACCCAACCACTAAAAGTGGTCGGGCTACCCTGATTCATAAATTATTGTTCCGGTTTATCCGGGTTAGGGATCGTTCGAGCAATAACTGTCGTATCTATGATACCGTAGGATGGCGTGCTTGCACCTGTT
>JAJRTM010000148.1 GCA_024278285.1 Planctomycetota bacterium | reverse complement strand
TGATGAGTTTCGATTTACTCGCAGAACGCCTCATTCGCGGTCGGCTCGAAAAAGGGGTTTGCAGCGGTACGCATCGTGTTTATTCATTGATTCTACTTTGGCGTTTGGATGACGAATTCGACATTCTTTCCGATCCCATACAAAAACGAGTTTACGATCACCTGGCGTATGTGCGAGATTTAATTACCGCTTCCCAATTTGAAGATGGTCACTGGCCTTCCAACTGGGACGATGGGGCGCGGGCGTTGACTGATCCACGTAACGATGAATTAAAAGATAAAGTGATCGCGACCGGGCATCATCTCGAATGGCTCGCGATTGCTCCGCAGGAACTGCAGCCTCCACGTGAGCAAATCGAAAAAGCAGCCCGCTGGATTATTAAAACAACCAAAGAACAATCCGAAGACGAAATCTTTCTGCGATACACCTTCTTCAGTCACGTCGGCAGCGCCCTGGCGTTATGGCGAAAAACATCCCCCAGTGATTTCTGGAAAGAGTGGCAACAAAAGCACCCCAACTACAAGTTCAAATCAGCAAAGGTGGTTCCTGAACCTGTTGATATTCAGAAGTAATGGTCTCGAAAAAATCCCCTGCTTCGACCAATTATATTGGGAAACTTCTACTCAAAAACAACAGGATTGTGTGCCACGGCTCAGTGAGCCGCGATGTGTCGGTGCTAGCATTTTTCGCAAAAGGGTAGTAAGTGTCTGTGAATCAATTTATCTGACTCTGTCAGAAAAGGGGTTCTTCCTCTATTTTAATGGCTGAAGATTTGAAAAAGCCACGGATGAGCCCAGCACGGCTGGTTCATTCTGATAGCCGTAACCAAATTGATAATTTTCGATAGTTTGCGAGCCGTTCGCAAACTTTTACTGTTAGTAATACAGATTTTCACGGATAAATTCTTCTACAGAAGCAAAACGACAGAAGATGCCCCTTTCTTCCTGGTGGCATTGCTAGAAACGCTTGTTTTGACAGTCGTAGCAAAAACTGTAGCTTGAGCTTGAAGATTTACGCAAGGCACAAAAAAGAGTTCTTATTGATTCATTTGACGTAACAATTCAGAGGAGGGTGGCTCGGGTCAGATTGTTATTTGAAAGGCTTGAATAGTCGAGAAATTCCACACAACCTGCTCTCAGAACAGGAAGCGTCATTCCCAGCCACTCATCATTGAATAGTTACCATTTGACATAAATAATGTCATTGTTATTTGAGTCGCATTTTTATTGATCTGTGTTTAATCCGTGTTCATCCGTGGCTCTTTTTCTTTTAGCCATTAAGTTCTGCGAAGAACCAGAAAAGGATACAAACAGAAAAAACATCCTTGAAGATTGTGGTAATTTTGCTATTTCCGTTGTTTTGATCCAAAAAACAGAACAACTTCAAGGAGGAAAATCATGCGTCAGGACTTTTCGCGGCAGCTTCAACTCGATGGCATTGCGATCAGCAAGATTTGGCAATTGTAGTGACATTTGATAAACTCCTTACCAGATGCTACTACACTAAAATGAAAATCCAGTCCAGGCCAATTACCGCTGAGTAGTTACGAAATTTTAATTGCGGGTGATGAAATGCGAATGAGAATAATGCAGGTTCTTGTCTATCTTTACTTCGCTTCGGCTGTCGTTGCAGAAGAAAAACCTGAATTTGAAATCACGCCCGGCATGAAGCTGGAGCAAAAGATGGTCGCCGAGTGGCTTAAAGTAAGATCAGGTAAAGTTGTCCGATCTCTTCAGAGGCATGCGATTTTCACGCCTGACAGAGATGAGCAAGGAAATCCCATAAACGAGGTTTTCGTTATCGAATCTGATGGCGATAATGTACGTTCTGAAGATCCTTACAAAACGAATAACGGATGTGTTTACAAAGAAGTAAACATCAGAACCCCAGAGGAATCAATCTATATTATTTCTGACAGTAAAACTGTTTTCATCTATCGTTCCCCGTGGATTGCCGAGTACACAAAGCGTTATTTATGGCTGCCTGTCTACTTTGGAGATTATTTCAATTCCAGGATTGCTTCGGGTATCGTTTCGAATGAGGAATTGCTTTTAAGCAAAGAAAGTTACGCTCATCTGGATCGATTCAATGAAATAATTACCGATGAAAATTTGAATGGTATTCCTGTCAAGCATATCAGTTACGATTTACCGAAGGAAAAACATGTCGATTACTGGCTCGCGCCCCAACGAAGTTACCGACCGTTGAAAGTAGTTTACAAGTCGATGATTGAAACAACGATTGGAGTGATTGACGACATGGAGAGTCGAACCGTCGAAGAACTGACTACCTACGAATATGAATGGAAGCAGTATCCGCCCGGCGTCTGGTATCCTTCAAAATGGACGTACGTGAATAAAAAAGACAATATCATCACTTCCGACAACGAATTTATTACGCAGGAAGCTGACTTTGAAACACCGATTCCGCCAGAGAGATTTACAATACAATCGGCAACAGACACGAAAAAGAAAATCGTTTCTCACGAGGGCTCACTCCGTTTCACTCCAGAAGGGATCATCACTGAGCAGGAATACTTAATGGATCTCTATAAACTGAGGCGAAAATTGAGGGTAGACGAAGCAGAAAAACAAAACACGGTAAATATGTGGAGCAAGATTGTTGGTGTTGTTGCGATACTCTTTCTGGTCGTTCTCGTGATTAAGCAATATTTCAATAAAACTGGAAGGCATCAGTTTCCCCAGTGAGCCTTCTTCGTACCATTGGGGGAATTAAGTAGTTATGCTTCTTGGGTAAGCCAATCAATATTTTGAAATAGAGACAATATGAACCAACAACATCCTGAAAATGAGCCTGATAATTCGGATGACGAAAACCGTTCGGAGCCGTTGCATGCGGAATTTCAGCATCGAGCGGTAACAGCCAGGCTGCGCGAAGATGTGCGTGGCGGCGTTTTCGCCAATGCTGCGATTGTACTCAGCGGGAATTTCGAATTTGTGATTGATTTTGTGCTTCGGCTGGGGAAGCCGGATTTAATTATGGCTCGGGTAATTTTGCCCATCCCGGTGGCAGAACAGTTTGTGAAAGCACTTCGGGGGAGCATTGATAACTTCGAAAAGCAGTTCGGAGAAATCTCAGCTCTTCCTGCGACTCCACGATCCACAGATGAAAATTCGCCTCAAGCTGATCATTCCCAGGAAGAAATCATTTCGCACGACGTCGGTGGATTTGTCGGAGCAACCACGCCCGAGGGGACGATTTCCGGAGAGAACACCAGCGGGAACGCCAAGCGGGGCGTGCCTTCAATTGATGAAATTTATGATGACCTCAAACTTGAAGATGAACTGCTGGGAGGCGTTTACGCCAATGCGGTACTGCTACGACATTCCGCAACAGAATTCTGTTTCGATTTCGTGACGAACTTCTATCCTCGTTCGTGTGTGAATGCCCGCGTTTTCATGGCTGCCCCGCAGGTGAAGCCACTTTTGAATACCATCTCACACTCATTCGAACAATTCCGCGAGCGTCATACTCCCCCCCCAGAAGATGAGTAAGTGTTGAATACTCTCTAAGCATTAATGAAACAATAATAGTCCCATCTTCAGTTTGCATTCGCAGGGTTGCGTCCACTAGATTCTGAACAATGACAGATAATTCGTTTAACGGCAATACCGTTCAATTATTCATAACTACTGTCTGTGCAAAGGTTTTCTTCAATGGGGGACGCTTTCTGTGTTCGGGGCGGCATTTGTTCCAGCGGGACATTTTTCGTTTGATCACTCGCGGATTGA